>DPVV01000609.1:0-2880 GCA_003526525.1 Lachnoclostridium phytofermentans
GGAATATAAGAAGCTTGCAAAGCAAGAAAAAGAAGAATTAATGGTAAAAGCGGAACACGAATTAGAAGAATATATAGCTCTTGCAGAGAAAGAGAAAGAAGAAATAAGAACGCAAGCAGAGCTAGAAGTAGAGGAATATAAGAAGCTTGCAAAGCAAGAAAAAGAAGAAGTAAAGGTAAAAGCAGAGCAAGAGCTAGAAGAATATATGACTCTTTCAGAGAAAGAGAAAGAAGATATAAGGGCGCAAGTAAAACAAGAATTTGAGGAATATAAGAAGCTTGCAAAACAAGAAAAAGAAGATATAAGGACGCAAGCAGAGCTACAATTAGAAGAATATAAGAAGCTTGCAGAACAAGAGTTAGAAGAATATATGACTCTTGTAGAAAAAGAAAAAGAAGATATCAGTAAACAAGTAGAACAAGAATTTGAGGAATATAAGAAGCTTGCAAAGCAAGAAAAAGAAGATATAAGGGTAAAAGCAGAACAAGAAAAAGAAGAAATAAAGCTAAAAGCAGAACAAGAAAAAGAAGAAATAAAGCTAAAAGCAGAACAAGAAAAAGAAGAAATAAAGCTAAAAGCAGAACAAGAGTTAGAAGAATATATTTCTCTTGTAGAGAAAGAGAAAGAAGATATAAGAACGCAAGCAGAAAAAGAATACGAGGAATACGCAGAGCTTGTGGCTCATAAGCAAGAAGAATTAAAGGAAAATGCTAGTAGGGAGCAAAAACTCTTAGAAGAGCAGATAGCAGCAATGATTCAAGAAAAAGAACATTTGATACAGCAGGTTAATAATTCAAGAGAAATAGAAATCAACTTAGAATCAAAGATTCATGAATTAGAAGAACTTATAGAATTATCGGAGGAGGAAGTTGCTGATATCTCTGAGAAATTAAAACAGTCTGTAACGGAAAAAGAGGCTATCAAAGAAAATTCGGAATCAGAACTTGAAGCATATAAGAAGCATGCAGAAAAAGAGAATGAGGATATTAAATCAGAAGCAGAACGACATATAGAGGAATATAAGAGGCTAAAAGAACAAGAAAAAGCAGAAATTAAATTCCAAGCAGCACAAGAGATAGAAGAATATAAGAAGATAGTAGAGCAAGTAAAAGAAGATAATAAATTCCAAACTGCACAGGAGTTGGAAGCTTATAAAAAGCTTGTAGAACAAGAAAATGAAGAAATTAAATTCCAAGCAGTACAAGAATTAGAAGTATATAAAAAGCTTGCAGAAAAAGAAAAGGAAGAAATATTATCTAACGCAAAACAAGAGTTAGAGGAACAAAAGGAATATGCAGAGCATGAAAAACATGAAATAATAGAGCAAGCTGTTCAGCAACTTGAAGAAATCAAGAATCTTGTGGCAATTGAACAAGAAGAGATAATAGAAAATGCTAGAAAAGAGAAAAAACTTTTAGAAGAGCAGATAGCGAACGGATTCCAAGAAAAAGAGCAATTACAAGAATTTATCGAGGGTCTAAATAATGAAGAGAAATCCCTAAAATCTAAGCTTAGTGAGTTAGAGGATCATATAGAGTTAACGAAAGAAGAGTTGATTAATCTAAATGAGAAACTAAAGCAATCTGAGTTTGAAACTAAAAATCTAAGGGAAGAGAATCAGTTACTACAAGAACAAGCTAATAATAAGTTAGATTTACTTGAAGAGAAGTATGAGAAAGAAATTGATAGCTTAAAAGCTTCCGAGCAAAAAGTTCTTGATTTTGGCATACTAATAGATGAAAAGAATAAGCTTTTAGATCAAAGAAAAGAGCAGATTTATCAATTAGAACAAAAATTATATAGGATTAATCAAGAAGACTTAACAAAAGCGAATGATATTACTGAAAAGCGGGAGCAATTGGATCGACTGATTAATGACCAAGAAGAGCTTTCAACTGAGGTGAAGAAAGCACAAGAAATTATTAGCCAACTAGAAGAAAAAATAAAAGATGGTGAATCTGAAAAGAATACTTTATTAAGTAATTTACAACAAAAAGATGCAATCATGAACTCAGCAATGCTTGCATTAGAAAAGCAACGAGATATCTCTATTGAACAAACGATGAGTCTAGCGAAGCAAAAAGAAAGAGTAGAAGAACAGACCACTGTGATACAGCAATTGGTTGACAAAAATGAGGAACTTCAACAAAATTATAATAGATTAACTACTGAAATCACTGAATTAAAACAGAAGGATAAAACAGTAAGAGAACATGATGTAATCAATGCAGAAGAGCTTCATAAGGAAAAACAATTATTTGAAACAAAGCTAGAAGAAAAAGATAATAAAATAGATGAATTAGAAACTCAGATTATTGAGTTAATGGTTGAGCTAGAAAGTAAAAATAGGTAAAAGTGAAACCAACATTAAAATAGGCGTAAAGACGAAAAGAGATACTACTATGTTATGTGAAGGCATAGTAGTTATCTCTTTTTTATTTTTAAAGTATTAATATTATTTCATAGAAAAAAATCTTATAGTAATTTACGTGGTATATATACAAAGGTGATTTATTTTAAGCACATAATTATAATAGTAGGAAATTATCGTTAAAAACATATCGTTTATGAAAATGTTATAAAACATGTATAATTTCATGGGTTGAAAATTGTAAAAAAATGGTATATGATTTTTCTAGGACATACAGTCCTATCAAATAATTATAAGGAGGAATAGCAATGAAAAGAAAACTGAAACAAACGTGTGCTGTTTTAGTGGCAGTTGCAACAATGATAGCGTCGTTGCAATGGGGGAGAGAGCCAGTACAAGCAGCAACAGCAGACGGCCTGACCTCTCAGCAGTATGTTGAGGCGATGGGTGCAGGTTGGAACTTAGGAAATTCCTTTGATGGTTTTGACTCAGATACCTCAAAACCAGAT
>DPVV01000609.1:2925-3799 GCA_003526525.1 Lachnoclostridium phytofermentans
CAGATACCTCAAAACCAGATCAAGGCGAGACCGCTTGGGGAAATCCTAAGGTTACAAAAGAGTTAATCCATGCAGTCAAGCTAAAAGGCTATAGTAGTATCCGTATACCATTAACCCTAACCCGTAGATATACGGAGAGTAATGGTGTTTGTACTATTGATAGTGCATGGATAGCACGTTACAAAGAAGTAGTAGATTATGCGGTTGCAGAAGGTTTATACGTAATGATAAATATTCACCATGATTCATGGATATGGTTATCTTCATGGGATGGTAATAAGAGTTCTGTACAGTATGTAAGATTTACTCAAATGTGGGATCAACTAGCGAAGGCATTTAAAGATTATCCGCTACAAGTTTGTTTCGAAACGATAAATGAGCCACAATTTAATGCCTCCGGAAGTATTACAGCACAAAATAAAACAGATATGATTAACCAAGCAGCTTATAACATTATTCGTGCTTCTGGTGGATCGAATGCAAAGAGAATGATTGTTTTACCAACATTGAATACGAACCATGATAATAGTACACCATTGGCTGATTTCATAACCAAATTGAATGACCCAAATGTAATTGCAACGGTTCATTATTATAGTGAATGGGTATTTAGTGCAAATCTAGGTAAGACAGGTTTTGATGAGGATTTATGGGGAAATGGTGATTACAGTCCTCGTGACGCTGCAAATAAGGCATTTGATACCATTTCTAATGCATTTACTGCGAAAAAAATAGGCGTAGTCATCGGAGAATATGGCCTTTTAGGTTATGACTCTGGTACTGAATGTAATCAACCGGGTGAAGAATTAAAATATTATGAGTATATGAGTTATTTAGCTAGACAAAAGAAAATCTGCTTAATGTTCTGGGATAA
>DPVV01000245.1:0-5089 GCA_003526525.1 Lachnoclostridium phytofermentans
CAAGAATTTTTTATTATAATCTAATATCGGAATGGAGAATAATAATGAAAGAGATTGATAATGCAATAAAAGCGAAAGATAATGCAATAAAAGCGAGAAATCGTCTTTTGGCACCAAAGATAATTAAAAATCTGCAAAGCAGAAAATTTGAAGCCTATTACTATGATAATGCCACAGAAGCTGTCGAAAAAGCAATATCTCTTATTCCGGAACAATCATCAGTGTCGTGGGGAGGTTCAGTTACACTTGAAGAAATTGGTTTGCTTGACAGGGTATATCAAGGCCAATATACCATCATTGACCGCGATAAAGCGCAAACAATGGAGGAACGATATGACATCATGCGTCAATCACTTTTGTGTGATACCTATTTGACAAGTTTCAACGCAATTAGTGAGGATGGCATTTTAGTCAATGTGGACAGTGTCGGAAATCGAACTGCGGCAATTACTTTTGGACCGAAGAGCGTTATCGCTATCGTTGGGATGAATAAGATTTGTAAAACCGTCGAGGATGCAGTAGTGAGGGCAAGAACTTATGCTGCTCCCATCAATGTGCAACGCTGCTCTTCCAGCCCATTTCTACATCCGCCTACAAAGACCCCTTGTGTTATCAATGGTGCTTGTGGGGATTGCAAAGCAGAGGACTGCCTTTGTTCTTACATTGTCCAGACGAGAATGTGTAAAACTGCCGGAAGAATAAAGATTATTCTCGTTGGCGAATCTTTGGGACTATAAGTGGAGAGTTCCCTATATTGTAACATTGTTAAACAGATCATTTGGAGTAATATGAATAATGTTGTCGAGCCGACAAGAAGTGTATTTATACCACTTCGGACCATGTTGACCGAAGTGGCTGCGCAAGCAGGGTAAGAGCCACTTATAGGGGCAGAGCAAACCACCGGCATAGCCGGTGGTATTGATTATAAAGAGGTATTGGTAAACAATTACCTATTAATTACTGTAACATCTTCTTACCGAGTGCAGCAAGATTTGTCTGATCTTTGGTTCCAATTCCAAACTGAAATTGCATTGTATCAGTTCCGTAGGACTTTACAATTTTACATTGAATTAAAGTTTGATGCTTTATACTACATTCGTAGGATGACATAGATTCTACTTCTGCGTCAGTTCTAGCTTTTAACATAAGATTTGTATAGACTACTTTGTCTTGTTTATTTCTTATTTTACAAGCTACAAAGTAAAGCCTTTCTTCATTAACTGCTTTTTGAACTTCTACTTGTCTTGTAATAAAGACAGCTGATTTTTTATCATCAGACACTGCCTCCGACTGCGTATCTGCAATTTGAAGTCCATTTAAAGTTCCACGAATAAAGGCAAGTTCTAGTAACCTTTTTACTTGTGGATCATGAATTGAAGTAAAGTTTTTACTTTTTAAGTTTAAGGTAGACAATTCTTCTTCAGTAAAAGAAGAAACACCATTATTTTTAGCCACCATTTTTTGCATTTCATACTGACTTTTTATTTTATTATTTTTCCATTCATACATAACTAGTTACTCCCTTTTTCGTTAATTATAACATGAAATGTTTAAATCGCAATGTAATTGTCACTAGGTAGCGTTATTATACAACCCTAGGACCAGTACTTTTGTATCTGGTCCTTTGTTAATGTATCTGCAAATTGTTCTTTAATCAAGAGAAACATCTTAAAATCTTTCAAAATCATATATAGCACAGCACGGTCTTCGAATTCCTCTCTGGTAATGGGGAGAGAACTTTGTCGATACTCTTCTTCGAGATTCTGCTCTAATAGTAATAGCCCTTTGGCGTTATTGGACTCCGCTAAAGAATTAGCGATGCTTTCTATAAACTGTGAAATCGGTATAACTTGCTTCGGCACAGAGCGCAGGGATATGATTTTATCATAAATTTCAGCAAGTATCTGTAATTGGTGTTTGCGCATCTCCATATAGCGAATAAAGTACTCAGACTCCTGGAACAAGGTATTGTTCATGTTTGTATATGCATACGTAGCACCTAGGTTAATATCTTCTTTTAATGGTGTAAAACAGCGATCTTTATATTCACTTTTATCGGACTCTCTAAGAAAATAGGCCATGCGAAATAAGATCTTACGTAAATCAGCTTCGATTCGTACTTGAACTTCTTTAATTTGCTTTACATTACTTGGCATAAATAAATTAATGAGTGTTCCAATTCCTGCCCCGATAAAAAGAAGGAGGGCTTCGTTTGTTATCATGGAAATACTTATGCTCTCAGAGAGAATGTAATGTGTAGCAAGTACAGAATTCATAGCAATTCCATCTTGTAGTTTAACGATAGAACAACCACCAACGAACAAAAAGAGAAATATACCAAAAGGAATTGTGGTAAATCCGAAGTTCGGAAAAAGTAAGAGCGCTAAAATAGAAGCAAATATAAATGCAACTAAACGTTTCAATGAAATAAAAATGGTCTCTTTCTTGGTATCCTGTATGGTTAAAAGAGTAATAATTCCCGCTGAAATACTATAGTTTAATCCAATTGCATTAGCTAGTAAAATAGCAAGGGTACTTCCGATTGCAATCTTACTAACTTTATTAAGCTTTTTCATTGGCTTCTCCTTATCTTTGTAAATCAAATTTATATATTTCATCATACCATAAACTTTTATTATCGCATAGTATAGCTCAAGACTAAAATATACCCAGACTATTAACAAAAAGTGAAATTTATAGTATCATTTAAGGTAGGATTTCAGAGTTACAAAAAATCGAAGAAATGGGAGGGCTAGGTTACATGTTATTACGCAATTTTAAGTTGAAAAAATCAAGTGTATATGTTGTTTTTTTCTTTTCGTATATCCTAATATTAATTGTTGCTTTAAGTAGTGGTTTTGCTTATTATGCACAGATAACAACGAAGATTACAAAGCAAACCGAGAATACGAAACAGTTATTATTAACTGAACTCCGTAACAGTGTGGAAACCAGCACACAATACATTAAGGAAATATGTAATGAATTCACATTTAATACGAAGTTAGAGCAGTTTGCTAAGGGATTACCTTCTGTTACAATTCATGAGGCAATGCAGGAGTTGACGTTGCGGCAAAAGCCGGGAGACCTTCTATTCGATTATTTTCTGTACATAAAAGAAACGGACGAGATTATAACACCAAACATACGAATGAAGGCAGATAAATTCTTTGATATCATGTATTCCTTTGAGGATATAGAATATAAAGAATTTGCAGAACAATTAAAGGGCAATCATTTTCAAAATTATTTACCGATAATGAAAGTGAATCAATATGACAAAAATCCAGTGGAGATATTGCCTTTGATTCAGACCTTTCCGGTAGGAACAAAGCAAAAACCACTTGGTCAAGTCATCATATTTATTAATGCTGAAAAATTATTTTCAATGGTGGAGCAGTTCCATGTTGCAACAGAATCAGATGTCTATGTCTATAATGAAAAGAACGTGTGTATATTGTCAAGTTCTGGGGCCCCTGAGTTACCAGTAGAACTTGTAACTGATAAATCAGCAGGAAATAATACAGAGGACAGTATTGTTTTTCGACAATTATCTGATACCTTAGGGTGGAAGTTCATCATTTCTACACCAAAGGATTTATTTTATTCCGAAAACTACGATTTTTTACTTCGGATGGTTGGGGTCACAGTTGTGTATTTGATTATTGGTATCGCCTTAGTTTCTTTCCTCGCGAAATATAGCTATAAACCAATTCGTGAAATTCGAAAATACATCGATAAGAATACGAAAGTAGATGGAGTCGTAAAAAATGAATTTGAGGTTATTAAGACAACCTTAAAAGAGCAAATTACCAATGGAAAAGAATTATCAGATTTACTTGAAAGTCAAAAACCTATTGTGAAGCGTGAGGTACTTGGAAAGTTACTTCATGGAATGGTTACCGACTATAACAGTCTTAAGGAACGTTTTGTTACCCTTGGAATCACCTTTACGACGAATCTATTCTATACGGTTGCCCTTGAAGTATCAGAGGGTTGTGAATTCTTTCGTATGGAGAAAGCAGAAAACGACCAGGGCATGATTCTGGCAAAATTTATTTCAGAGAATGTCGGAGTGGATTTATTTCAAGAGAAGTTTAACTACTACTACCTAGATATGGGGCAAAATACAGCGGTTCTATTATTAAATCTCCGTAAGGAAGAAGAACTTGAGGAAGCAGATGAAATCATGTATCAAAAGGTATCAGAGCTAATTCAATTTCTTAAAAAGTATTATTGCCTATATATTTACACTGGTATTAGTAAACAGCACCATACGCTAAAGGGAATTCAGCTTTGTTTTGATGAATCCAGAAAGGCACTAGAACAACACAAGCTATATGGAGGATTTGAACCGTATAGTTTCTCTGAATTAGAGAATCTGGAAGCGGATTATTATTATCCGAGTGAGATGGAATATCAATTGTTACGATACATTAAGACAGGAGATAGTGATAAGGCAAAACAATTACTACAAAGTATTTTAGATATCAATGCAAGTAAGAAACAAATTTCAACAAGCGCAGCAAGAGGCCTATTATTTGAAATCTCAATCAGCTTAAAGAAGCTTTTTGACGGTGCAATGATATCAAGCGGGAAGGAAACAAGCAACCTTCTTGATTTGGATAATTATTTAAAGACACCTAATCTTCAGATCGCATTCAGGGATTTTTCTTCTTTGATTGATTGGTATCAAAAGGAACGTGCCGAGGTACCGGTTAGTAGTAAAACAAAACGTTTGGTGGATTCCATAGCAGAGTTTATCGAACAAAACATTGGTGAGAACTGGCTTGATTTGAATGGCCTTTCTTCGGAGTTTGGAGTAACTCCTCAGTATATCTCTAATATATTTAAGAAGTATAAAGATGAAAATATAAAAGACTTTATTTCGAAGCTTCGATTGGCTAAGGCAAAGGAATTACTTAGAGATACAGAACTTCCGATTAAGGAGATAGCAAATGAAATAGGTTATGTTGGTGAAATTGGAGTAATACGTTTGTTCAAGAAGTATGAGGGGATTACTCCAGGAGATTACCGTAATCAGATGCATAATGGAAATTAAGAAAGTTAAGTGTACCTCCTTATTATG
>DPVV01000245.1:5190-6392 GCA_003526525.1 Lachnoclostridium phytofermentans
ATTATGAACTGAAGATACAGAATATTATATTCTGATAATAAAATCTTAAAAATAGATAATTACAGTTTAAGTATCGAATATCAGCCTTAAACACTGGAAGTTTACGGCGTATTATCTCCAAGTTACAATTAATTTGTTAACAAATTTAAGGAGGTATGAGGTATGCGAAAACAAAGCATGGAAAACCAAGGGGAAGTTGTCCAGTCAGAAAGCGCACTAAGCAAAGAAGTCACCCGAAGGCAAGCCATTAAGGCTATCGGAGCAGGGGGACTTTTGATTGCTTGTGCGCCTTTTTTGTTTGGAAAAACTGCGTCTGCCGCTTCAAGTAAGGATAAGGATGTTAAAAATGTCCAGGATGTTCTTTCTTTGACAGATGTTGAGTCATTAAAAAGACTTAGCAAGGCAGAACGAAAGGATGGAATGATAGTCAACTTACTGGGGTACTATAAGGCAGGAGATGGCGGACAAAAAACATTGGTTTATCTTTCTAAGAGTAAGGAACAGGAGAATGGTGGAACTGTTCATCGCCCAAACGATGGGGGAGGGGCATGGCATGTTCTACACGATGGAATTGGTCAGTTTCGCTGGTTCGGCATCTTTGACGAGAGTATTCCAGCGGATCATGCACTGGATTCTCTTGTAAATGATGAATCCTTTCACCGAATTGAAGCAAGTAGTGACCTGTTGTTAATTAAAAGGCATGTCTTTCATCGAAGTAACCTGGAACTGGATTTTCAAAATCACACCATGTACACTTATGGAGCTGAGAATGCCGACAGGGACAATCCGTTCGCTGCAATGATGTTTTTCCAAGGCGTTAAGGTAGGAAATCCGATTACTGTTACGTTACCTTATGTAAAAAATGAGAAGGGTACACTGGTGCAAGCAGAATTCAGCGAAGATTCCGACTATCTTTACGTTGGCAACAATAAAATGTTTGCAGAACATGAGTGGTATTATGTAGAGACTGATGTACGCCCAATGGAGCAGGTTCCAGGGCGTTTGCCAATCGGTGGTGGCAGCAGTGATAAAGAGATACAAAAATTGCTACGTGTAACCAAGGTAGGAAAGAGTGCCAGTGACACCGAATATGTGGCGTTTAACTACCTAAATGCATGGCCACTTAAGTCCAAACGTAAGATTACTTACCAAAAGATAGAACCTGTATTTCATGTACATATAAAGAATTTAAAATTCGAAGG
>DPVV01000245.1:6520-15105 GCA_003526525.1 Lachnoclostridium phytofermentans
GGACCAGCCCGGTAGCTCACGAATTTTGCGTAGATTGTAACATTACGAATATTCAAGCAACAAAGGTATTTTGGCCGTTGAACCTTCGGAGATACTGTACTCAGTATGAGGTCAGGGACTGTCTTTTAAAAAACCCAGAGGAAGTATCCGTAGGCGGTACAGGATACTTGATACAACAAATAGGATGTCTGTATGGTAGTGTAATAAATTGCAGAGCGCACAATGTGAGACACCTGAATGATTTCACAGGATGTGCATATTCACTCGTTGAAAATTGCCATTGCACTGGAGATGAGAATGGAGCTTTTGTTACACACGGGCAATACGATCATGATTTAACATACATAGGAAACTCTGGATTCTTAAGCTTTGCCAATAGTGCTTTAAATGCAAAGGCTTCCCATACTTGGGGGGGATTTCACAAAAGAATTGTGGTAAAAAAGCATCAAGCTCCTAGAGTGGTATTTGAAAATAAAATGAATCGTGTGATTGATATGACACTAGAGGATTGCTATGTGTATCGAAACACAGAGCGTTATGGCGGCAATGGAGGATCCATTTGGGCAAATATTGATGGACTTGTCATGAGAAACTGTGTGTTAATGGGACCGTTAGCATTAGGAGAGGATTCTTCCATGTCTCATCGACCAACTATAATTGAAGGCTGTACGATACATATGTTAGATGGACATTACCTTACCAGACATCGCGGAAGTACCTATGAAGTAGAAAGAGACATCACCTTTAAGAATTGTGTATTTAAAAATATAGGGCAAAATTTTATTGTAAAAGGCGAGACGATTCGTTTTTATGATTGTCATTTCTATGCAGATTCAAATGCTCCAACCAGCAGGCTGAATGTGGAATCAAAGCATGTGATAATATCTGGCGGTGGATTCCATAATGTTTGTTTCGCTTTTGATAAAGGTGGTACGACGACTGAGGCCGTGGGGGATCAGAGTTTGGAGGTCTGCGGTGGTGCAGTTATGGAAGGAAACAATGCAAGTGGTACATTGATAGATATAAAAAATAATGCACATATAAGGTTAGATTTTTCTAGGGCAGAGTTTGCCCCTGGGTATCAGATGAAGATGATAACGCAAACTCCGGAGGATGGAACCGCTTCTATAGGAACCTTAAGTTTACAGATGCAAGGTACAACTCTGAAAGACACAGAACTTCGTATTTCGGAATCCTCCTTAGGAAAGGATTCTTATATCATGGTGCAGTCGTGTCTATTAAAAAACAGCAGACTCGATTTACCAAGTGGAAGTCAATGTGTGGTGATGAATAATCTGATGCTGTAAAGAAAGATGCTGTGAAGAAAGATGCTGTAAAGAAAAACTTCTGTAAAGAAAACTGATGTAAATAAAAATGCTGGAAGAAAACTTCTGTAAAGAAAGATGACATTTTTACGCGTAATTATGTTTCCGCGATAGTAAGAACAGATCGAATATGTCTAGATTGTATTAGGAATGGAGGTTTACATGAATAGAAAAAACAAATTGTATGTAATAAATCGAGTGATAGCCGTATTTGCCATGTTATGTATTGTAACCGGACTTTTTGGTAATCCGGTGTCTGCTGCAAAAGTAACAACAGCAAAGGAGTTAAAAATCGGGCAACATGTTACATTTGGTACCTATAATAAGGAACTTATTTTATGGAGAGTTATTGATGTGGACAAGGAGGGAAATCCATTACTCTATGCTGAAAATATTCTAACCTATAAGGCTTTTGATGATCAGTTATGGGTTGCAAATACCGCAAAGAACTATGGAAATAATTACTGGGCATCCAGTGATTTACGGGCGTGGCTCAATGGAGTTGGAGATGAGATAGCTTATGACGCCTCTGGTGCACCAAAATCCGGGACCACGAAGAATGGGTGGAATGCCTATGATGAGGAACAAGGATTTTTAACGGAGTTTACCAAAGAAGAACAGGATGCGATTATATTAACGAAACATAAACAATTGATTGACGAGGTAAATAGTACCGCATCTTCAGTTGAGAACAAAGATGCTAAATTGCACCGATATGATAGTAGTATAAAGAATTGTCTGACAAACTATGAGGAAGCACGATATTTAATTACAGAAGAAAAGGTATTTTTACTGGATATTAAAGAATTTTACACTTTGGTTTATCAAGCGGGCTTTCCGGTAATAAAAGAGCCAACAAAGAGTGCGGAAGAAAAAAATGAAGCAAAGAGTAAGTTGGTATTCTCTCCCTATTGGCTTAGAACGCCTAGGGCAAGTTACGCAGAAGAGACCGCAGATCCTAAGTATGGAGGGGTATCTGCAAAACCGGATGGAGCGAGTGTTCGGGTGGTGTATGGAAAAGACTACATCCTTGCAAAAGATGCTTATGATGGAAGTGTTGGTGTAATTCCAGCCTTATATTTAGATAAGGATTATGTGTTCTCCAAAGGAAATGGAACCGTAAATTCTCCATATCATAACCAGGGAAATAAATAGGAGAATGAGGATTATTCAGTCATAAGCTATAAGAATCAATCATACATAGGAAGACGTGCAAAATCTTGAGAGAGTAAAAATTACGACAGGTGAGTACTAAGATTTACAGTATAAAATATAGGATAAAAAAGCAATAAAATTATGGATGCAAATAGTAAACTATGTAAAAGTTAAATGCTAGTAAGTTAGCATAGAATGTATGCATAATAACAACTAAGATATGTAAGTGAAAAATATTAAAGCTCCATCAGTGAATATATAGTATACTTCACTGATGGAGCTTTTGAAACGAGGAAGATAGATTCGTGTATATTTTAGAACCAAATGATAATATAAGTGTTTTATATCAATCATTCTATGTTAAGATTTCCTATTGTTATCTCCCCTCCTGTATCGATTGCTTTCTCAAGTGCCTCCAACAATAAAACAGGACGAAGAAGGCTGTTAAAGTCCTCTGGCATTCGTCCTTTTTTAAGTGCATCCACGTATTTTTGGAAGCCTTGACGGTAGACAGTAGAGATGTTTATAGGGTGAGTGATTACCTTATCGCTGGAGTATATGGTTGCAAAGAATTCAGAGACTTCTGCAAAATGAATTGTTACTGCAAAGTCCTCATATTTAAAAAGTGCAATCAAATTACCGCAGTGTACATCTGTTTTTACACTGATTGGATTTTTACCAAAGATTGTAGTCATTATTTCAATGGCATGACCTCCATAAAAATAGATACCTCCATAAGGGCTTGTTAATTCTCCGGGGAAATTAAAATTTGCAGAGATGACAGACCGATTTTGATGCAAATGATGAAATTCTTGCTGTAAGGAAAGTACATCAGGACAATACTTGCAGGTGGAACCACCAGCTAGGAGAGTATTATATTTTTCTGCTGTATTAATCAAGTGGATAGCTTCTGACGGAAGTATGGTGAAGGGCTTATCCACCCAGGTTGGGATACCTGCTTCAATAAAAGGTAGTGCATGCTTATAGTGCAGATTACCATGACGAAATACTACCATAACGGCATCTACATAAGACAACATATCTTTTGGATGTTCCACAATTGTCTCAATCCGGCCTTCTCTGGCAACCACCTGTGTCCTTTCTTTATCAAGTCCATAAATAGAAGTTACCCGAACATCATCGTAAAGATAATTACCTGCCTCATCTGGCAGGTTAGCAAGCTTCGAGAATGCCAATGCATGAGAGTTATCGGAGCCTAGTATACCGATTCGTATCATAATGTTTATATCCTTTCTATAGAAATAGAACAACTATAATTACCAATTACAAAAGTCTAAACATTGATAAAAACAATGGCAAGCACTCCTAGAAAGATCCCAATTTTACCACGCAAAGATAACTTCTCTTTAAAAAATACCGTTGAAATTATGGTAATACCAAGGATAATACTGCCCTGTACGAGTGGGAACAGATAACTGCTGGGAATTTTCCCTGCTAAACTAGTTAATAACAAATTTCCAAGAAGAGAACCGGCAGCTAAGAACAATATTGGTAATAAGTTAGTTTTTAGTTGCTTTACAGAGGATGAGGTCGTAAATTTCACCTCGCCAGTCTTTGACTTAGCAATCGGATAAGCAATAAAGTAACAAAGAGAAGCAAAGGTAAATCCAAGGAGCATTAATCCAGAAGCTTCCGTACCATGTTGTAGCTGTTGATGAAGCTTCTGAACAATAGCGAGACAACCATTCCCTATAAACGTAAGGATACAATAAAAGAGCCATTGCTTTTTTTGTTTTCCATGAGCGGGGGAAACAACTTCTTTATTAGAATCTTTTGTTACATTAAGGAAGTAAAATGCCATTAAGAATAAAAGTATAGCAATAAGGAGTGTCCCACTAAGTTCTTCTTTCAAAAAAAGAAGACCAAAAAAGGTCGGAAGCAGCATACTGGACGAAAAGTAGAATGCCGTGTAGGAAAGTGGGCCGCTGTTAATTGCCAAATTATAAAATAATATGGTAAAAGCAAATAAAAAACCAAACGAAATACCAAATAAAACGGTGTTCTTACTAAGAGAAAACGGTTCGTTGGATAAGATTAAAAAGAAGAACATTCCGATTCCTGCAATGAGTGTAAATACTCCATGGATCAGCATTTTTTGCGGAAGTGTATCTGCTTTTACAAACTTCATTGATACCGATTGTAGGATGAAGAAGGTAATACTTAAAATCAAAAGTAGGGTTGTCATATAAACTCCCATCTATGTACTTTAGCACATATAATTTAGATGTTAAAAAGCGCTTTTTGTTTTATTAATTTAACCTCATCAGGGAAGCCCTCTGCTTCTATAAGCGGGGGTAAGACTTCCTTGAAAAGCAAAGCAGTTGCGAATGGGTTATGAGTAGGTAGCGTTTAGTCAGCGTAGCTGACATGCGAATTACGAGTATCCTTTGACTATCCTTTATTTCTCATAATTTAATCTTCCTTCTCTTTTAGCAATGTATTCCATAGCAAGATATAATCATCTTTCCTCTTTCTAGGGGAAGCATTTTTAATTTCTTTTGCCATGGAAGCTTCTTTCATCAGAAGATCAATCACAGTCATTGCCATTAGTTTTGCTGGTACTAGATAAGCGAGTTCTTCATCCTCCACCTGAAAATCGCAGCTGTGAAGATCACCTGAAAATCCACTGATGGTTGGTTGAATCACAGGAAGCAGATAGGATAAATCACCGGCATCCGTACTTCCACAGAAAGGGAGATTTTCGTCCACAGCCACATTTGGAAGCAGTTGGGTAGCATTTTCTGAAAAGATACTGCTTAATCTAGTATTTTGCATCAGTGGGAGATAACCGGCAGAGTCTATAATTTCTACGTCAGTACCGATGGCATAGGAAGCGCCTTTAATCGCACGATTTACTTTAGCATTCGCTGCTTTCATGGCTTCAACGGAGGAGGCTCTCACGTAGCTTTCCATCGTAACTTCGCTTGGAACTGTATTCACTAAATCGCCACCTTTGGTGATAATCGGATGAACTCTGACCGAGTCACAATCACGGAAGGTTTCTCTTTGGGCATGAATTGCTGAAATCGCGAGGGTTGCAGCATTTAATGCATTCACACCATCCCATGGGGCACCGCCTGCATGTGCTTCTTTTCCGATAAATCGAATGTTTTTCCCTATGAAACCAGTAGAGTGGCTGTTAATGGAGATGTGAGGTTTCTCTTGATTAGTCTCACTATGTACCATAAGAGCCATATCAACATCATCAAAGACACCCTCTGCAATCATTTGCTGCTTTCCACCAAAGTAGGTGATAAGACCATTTTGTTTTAACTGACTGCGATATCCAAGTTCGATATATTCTTCTGCAGGCGTAGCAAGAAAACATACATTACCATCCAGTGCGTCCTTAACTGCCGAAAGTCCAATGGCACAGCCAATCATAGCGGCAATCTGGGCGTGATGGCCGCAAGCATGTGCAGCACCAGTTTGCTTGTCTGCAAAGGAATGTTTTGGAGAGATGACAGCATCCAGCTCACCCATAACAGCAACGTTGATTGGTGAGGCTGTGTAATCTTTTTCTTTCAGATATCCTTTCCATCCAGTGAGACCAACACTGGTGATATCCTTTAAACCTAGCTCCTCCCATACCTGCTTTACGAGGTTTCTGGTGTTATGTTCCTTATAGCCTAATTCCGGATGGCGAAAAATTTCCTCACCAATAGAAATAATTCTATTACGTTGATTGGTAATGGCATCCAGTGCCTTAATTTTTATTTGATTCATGTTTACCTCATTTCTGCATTCATGCGTGTGCTGTTCTGCATAACACAAGTTTGTGGTTACAGCGTAGACACTAACTTGCCAAGTGAAAATCTAATCATCTTTCACCTCTATTTTCATTTACAAGAAGAACCTACATACGGGTTCTTCTTGTAAAGTTTTTATATCTTCCCGTTAAGTATATCAAAAAACGGACAAAGAAGGTGTTTTTTCTTTCCACTTTATATATATTGAGGCTCGTCTTATAGAATATTATTTTATTTGAGATAAAAAGCTTTTTACAAATTCATCATCCGTTAGATGTGGATACATTTTTTGTACTCGATGGATTTCATCCAGTTGATTTTTTGATAGTACTTCCTCTCTATCTAAACACCAGATACCCTCCATAAGTTCTTGTTCCATCAGAACCTCATGTACGCCTGGGATACAGCCAGCGAAGTTATTTGCGACATCGAAGAAGGCTCCATTACAGTCAGTTACTTCAATTGCTAAGGAGAGTAAATCGCTTGGTATCATAGATTCTGTTTGATATTTCTTAAGTTCAGAAAATTGCTTTACTACGTTATTTGTCCAGAGAGACCAGTGGCCAAGTAAACCACCAACAAAACGTTTTTCCACTTGCTTTCCATCCATCGTAAAGCGAAATGGGGTAAGCAGATCTACAACGATATTATCATCATTACCCGTGTAAAGAGCAATCTCATCACTTCTTTTTGATGCAGCAACGCCACGAACAAGGTCAATCGTTTGATAACGGTTAAAAGAAGCACATTTGATAGCAACTACATTCGGAGTATCTGCTACAGCCCTCCAGTATTCATAGGAAAGGCGTCTTCCGCCGCAGGCTGTCTGTAAGTAAAAGCCGATGACAGGTAGAATGGCTGCAACAGCCTGTGTTCTTTCAATAAGGTATTCTTCACTCTCTTCTAATAAACCACCAGGGCTAAGTAAAACGGCATCATAACCAAGTGATTTCGCAAGTTTTGCTTCACTTACTGCCTGTTCTGTCCTTCCGCAAGCACCGGAAACTCGGATAATCGTCTTCCCGGTCTCCTGTTCGTATTTTGTGATTTCTTCTGCTGCAACCTTAAGTACCGGTTCCAATAAATTGATTTCCGGTTTTCTGATCTCAAACTGAGTGGTATGTACTGCAACTGCTACGCCGCCAACCCCAGCATGAAGGTAATACTTCACTAATTTTCGTTGACCTTCCTCGTAAAAGGTACGGTCACTATGGAGTGCGAGTGGGATAGCAGGAATTACGGTACCTTCTTTTAAATTATGGAGAGCAGTTTCCTGTCGATTCATTAGAAATTCCCCTTTCTTTCTTCAAAATGTGTTGGTTTTCCAAGAGAACGGCCACCTGATAAGATCCATTCTGCCTGCCAGTCAATTAAGGTGTTAATAGAAACGGTTGGATAACCAAAAAGTTCTGTCATCTTACAGGCATTGTTTAAGTAAGCAGTCGAAGACTCTTCACCAACAAAACTTACCTCTTTGCCAAGTCTCTTTGCTAATTTAAGGGCAGTCTCTTTGACACCAATGGTTTCCGGTCCAGTAACGTTTAAACGGAATACAGAGCTGTCGGCATGAAGCAGAAGTCTGATTGCAACTTCATTGGCATCTCCCTGCCAGATACAATTAAAGCAAGGACTCTCTAAGGAAATAGGGCGGTTATTCATAATATTTTCTGCGATATCATATAGCACGCCATAACGGAGATCAACAGCATAGTTTAATCGGTAAATGGCAAGTTTGGTCCCATAGGTATTTGCGCCGTACTCAAAGATACGTTCTCTGGAAAGGCTTGACATCGCATATTCTCCAACCGGTTCTGGATGTGTTTCTTCCGTAGCACCTCCACTATAAATTGCAACCTTTGGATAAATGTTTCCGGTGGAAAATGCAACAATACGGCTGTCTTTGAAGTGCTCCATAACAAGAGAGGGAACGGTTGCATTCATCGCCCAGGTTTGATATTCATTGCCGTTTGTACCGAATTTCTTCCCAGCCATATAGATAATGTTTTCTACTTTTGGAAGTGATGCAATTGCTCCAGTCTCCAATAAATCAGCAGAAATCATCTCTATCTGATGGTCGCTAAGGAGCTTTTTCACAATCGGATCACTAAAACGTGATACCGCAATAATTCGTTTTTTTATACCGGCACTCTCGCAAGCACGTTTTGCTAGCAAGCCAAGCGTCGGGCCCATTTTGCCTCCAGCGCCAAGAATCATAATATCACCGGTAATCTTTTTCATATCTTCAATCAGCGCATTTGACGGATTGGTCAATAAGGTATCTAATCTTTCTTCAGTCCACATAGGAACTCCTCCTTAAAGTTTTCTTCCCAAGACA
>DPVV01000054.1 GCA_003526525.1 Lachnoclostridium phytofermentans
AAGATGCGTTTTGGTATTGATATTCGTGGTGGTGTGGAAGCAATCTTTGAGCCACAAGGGCTGGATAGACCAGCAACTGCTGCAGAGCTAGAAAGTGCTAGAAATATTATTAATATTCGACTAGATAATAAGCACATTACGGACCGAGAGGTAACAGTTGATAAAGACGGTGGTTACATTATTGTTCGTTTCCCATGGAAATCAGATGAGAAAAACTATAATCCAGAACAGGCAATCCAAGAAATTGGTGAAATGGCACAACTTAGTTTTCGTGATCCACAGGGAAATATCTTAATTGATGGAAAGCATATTGTTAGTAGTTCAGCAGCGCGTAGGACTAATAACGTTACTACAGATAATGTCGTAGAATTGATTTTCGATCAGGAAGGGGCAAAGTTATTCGAAGAAGCGACAGGAAAGCTAATTGGCAAACAAATGAGTATTTACATGGATAAGGATTTAATTTCATCCCCTTATGTAAATAGTAAAATTTCCGGTGGCAAAGCAGTTATTCAGAATATAAAGACTTTTGAAGAGGCAAAAAATTTGTCTGATAAAATTAATGCAGGAGCATTACCATTTTCTTTGACAACTTCAAGCTTCCGTACTATTAGCCCTACCCTTGGTAACAATGCGCTTAATGTTATGTTAGTTGCAGGAGCAATTGCATTTGCATTTGTTTGTATTTTCATGATTGGTATGTATAAGTTGCCAGGTTTTGTAGCATGTTTAGTACTTATTTTACAAATGGTGTTACAGTTACTTGCAATCTCAGTACCACAATATACCCTCACATTACCAGGTATCGCAGGTATTATACTTTCAGTTGGTATGGCAGTAGATGCTAATATTATTATAGCGGAACGTGTCTCAGAAGAACTGAAAAAGGGTGTAACTTATCGTTCAGCAGTTAATAATGGATATAAGAATGCATTTTCATCTGTATTAGATGGAAACGTAACAACAGCTGCAGTTGCAATTATCTTGATGATTTTTGGATCAGGGGCAATGTTAAGCTTTGGTTATACGCTTTTAATTGGTATGCTCGTCAATGTTTTAGTTGGTGTATTTTTATCAAAGACTATATTGTTATCCTTCCTTGAAATGGATCGATTTAATGAACAAAAATATTTCCGTGAAACAAAAGAGAGAAAACCATTAAGAATTTATCAGAGCAAATGGATATTCTTAATTATCTCTAGTATTATTTTTATCGTTGGTATCGCTGGTATCATTGTAAAGGGAGTTCATCTGGATACTCAGTTTACCGGTGGTGCGGTTCTTGAGTATTCCATTACTGGAAATGTTGATACAGATACAGTTCGTTCTAAAGTATCAGAGGTTACGAATCGCCCGACTACTGTTCAAATAACAAAAGATACAATCACCGATTCCAGTAGTGTTATCATAACTTTAGCTGGTACAAGTGGTTTAAATGTTGCAGAACAAGAAAAAATCACGGGTGCAGTGAAAGGAATTTCTGATGATTTGAATGCAACGCTTGCACAAACTTATGTTGTGGAGCCATATATCGGTGCAAAGGCATTAAAGAATGCTGTAATGGCAGTAGCGTTTTCCATTGTCTTCATCGTTATCTATGTGTGGATACGTTTTGCAGGTCTTGCATCAGGTATCACTGCTACACTAGCTCTTGTACATGATATTTTCACCGTATTTTTTGTCTTTGTTATATTTGGAATTCCAATAAATGATGCTTTTGTTGCAGTAGTATTAACTATTATCGGTTATTCGATTAATGATACCATTGTTATATATGACCGTGTCAGAGAGAATCGTAAAAAGAATCCAAAGCAAGATATGGTAGAGTTAGTGAATGAAAGTAATACACAGACATTACATCGTTCTGTTAATACTTCAATTACAACTGCGGTTTGTGTTTTAACTATGTTAATTGCTTCTGTTATCTTTCGTATCGACTCCATTAAGGTGTTTACCTTACCGATGTTCTTTGGCCTAATTAGTGGTTGCTATTCCTCTATATGTGTGGCTGGAGTACTTTGGACTATGTGGGAAAAGAGAAAAAGATAATAAATAAAATTTAAGCTAAGTGAGGGTACAATCAAAAGAATCCTAAAAAGTTATGGACTTTTATATGGATAAGTTTAATTGTACCCTCTTTTTTCTTGATATTTGGTACGGTAGACGTATAGATAAATCCATTTGGATAAAAAATCTTGTCTACTAATATAATGTTAAGAATAAACTCTATTCATACTGTAAAAATATAAAAAGAAAGTAACGTTACATTACAACATACTCAATTAAGGAAAATTTTCATAATAGGAAAAGTAAATGATTTAGGAGGTAGGTTATGGAGAATCAGAAACAAGAATCCGGGCAGGAAAACGAGACAAGATTCGTGAAAAGTGTCGTAAGAGATGGAGGAAAAGGAGTTATAGTCGGGGGTTCTATGCTTGTACCAGGAGTAAGTGGGGGTACAATGGCTATGCTTCTTGGAATATATGATTCATTAATAACATCAGTTAGTAATTTTTTTCAACATCCGAAGAAAGCACTGAAAGTACTAATTCCGTTTGTACTTGGTGCACTTCTTGGGATGGTTGTCATTGCTAAACCAATCCTTGCGCTCATTGAGAAATACCCTATGCCAACCTTATATTTCTTTTTAGGCGCTGTGGCTGGTGGAATTCCATTTATAATAAAAAAGGCCGATGTCAGTAAATTATCCTTCAGTACAGTTTTCTACCTATTATTCGGGATTGCATTGGTTGTTGGAATCGCACGTTTACCAGAGAATTTGTTTACGGTGTCATTAAACGTAGGACTAAGGGAAATATTATTATTGATTGCAGCAGGTATCTTTGTAGCAGTTGCTCTAATTTTGCCGGGAATTAGTGTATCCTATATGCTTTTAGTTATGGGGATGTATCAAAATACGATGGACTCTATCTCAAGAGTCTATCTCCCTTATTTGATACCGTTAGGAATTGGTGGAATTCTTGGTATTTTATTAACCACAAGGCTACTAGAGAAAGCAATGAATAAGTATCCAAGGCCAACCTATTTAATAATTCTTGGGTTTATGATAGGGTCAGTGGCAGAGATATTCCCAGGGGTTCCAAATGGTTTAGAGTGGATTTGGTGTATTCCATGTGCTGTGGTAGGATTTATCGTTATGCATGCATTGGGTAAAGAGTAGGAAAAATGGGAGTTGATAAGTGGTTCATTATTAAGAAGTTGGTAAATAAAATAGTATGAACAAAAAAGTACGCTTAATTAAATTTTTTCTTGTAATGAATGAGTAAAGGAGGGGTAATCCCCTCCTTTACTAAATAGATATGCTACATATTAATATTTTTCGGTTATACCCTTATATCTACGCTCATCTTTGTCTTGCTTGCAAGACAAAGTGTAACATCAAGGTTATGAATGCAACGCATACTTAAGCTTACTAAGTGAAAGATTAAAAAATCGTTTCATCTTGTCTTAATATTCTTTATGCAGACATCTATCTCGGATGTTTATGTTTACAGCATGGGCAAGGTGGGCGATGAGGTCGTTTGCATTCGATGTCTTTATCACCCTTTCTATTACAGTCACATTCTCTTCGGCCAAATCGATCGTCATCAAAACGACCGTTCCCAAAACGACCGTCCCCAAAACGACCGTTCCCAAAACGACCGTCCCCAAA
>DPVV01000562.1 GCA_003526525.1 Lachnoclostridium phytofermentans
GCAATTATTGGTGCTGGGCTAATTCCTCTTTTTTATTTACCGGATGCTATGAAACAATTAGCAAGGTTATCACCAAATTATTGGTTTTTAAACATATGTTTTACGTTACATCTAAATGATAAGACACTATCTCCAATTTTTATTCTTGGTATGGTGCTCCTTATGTTATTCCTAGTCGTTTGCATTGGGATTGTTTCTCGAAGAAAGGAGGGAATGGTACGTGAAGATATCTAAAACCTCTGTGATGAAAGATATATTAAATCGTATTTCAATTTCTCTGCGGTTAGTTCTTCGGGATAAGGGAACAGTTATTGTATTTTTACTTTCTGTCCTTAGCTTTTTCCTAGTTTGTAATTCGTTAAATCAAGCGGCAACAAAGCAGAGCAAGATTCCTATTGGGTTAATTAATCTTGATGTAACATCGGAACATGGAGTAGAAACCCCAACGGATAGTTCGAGGAGTTTAGTTGAAAACCTCCATACCGTGGAATCATATCTAGTGATAGAAAAAGATATGGATACGTTAGAACGTATGTTACAAAAACGTGAAATTCATTGTTTTTATGTAATCAACAAAGGGTATGAAGAAAAACTGAAAGATGGTGATTTAACTCATTTAATTACAACATATCAAGTAAGGGGAGACCAATCGGTATCAGTTTTATCGGATATTTTTGCCGGTGAGATGATGTATCAGATCTGTGTAGAGCGTACCGCATCTCGATATGCTGCAATCTTAAAGGACAAAAACCTAGAGGCAAAAGAGGACTTTTATCAATATGCAAAAGAGTTAAGAGAAAATAATGAGTTTGAGTTTAAATTTGATATTACACTTTCCGATACAACAAACGGGCAGGAGATGTTTGAAAAGATAGATAACAGCCTTATCTATCGACAAGTTATTGCAGGTCTTTTTGCTATCCTACTTTCCTTTGTTATCCTGTTTTCCTATACCTATGTATGTATGGAGAGAGAACAAGGAATTGAAAAAAGGGTACAGATATCGATGGTTTCCAGATGGTCAAAAGACCTTGGCACAATAGGAAGCGTGCTTATCTTATCGCTAACCTTAAGTGTAGTTTTTATTTCCTGTGTATGCTATTATACAAAATTACCGCAGGCGTTTGGTAGATTACTATTATTATCATTGGCATTTGCTCTTATGATATCGCTGTTATTTTTGTTCCTTACAAAAATCGTGCGTAGCTTCATTGCATATCAATTGTTTGGTGCTATTATGGTTTTAGTACTAGGAGCAAGTGGATTCCTTTCTTTTTTAGGGGTGGTATTAAAAGCTGATTTCTTAAATGTTTTTAAATTTACACCAAACGGGTGGTTTATTGAGAAATTTGTTGATATAATAATCAATATCTAATTTAGGTATTTTAATCCTCGTACTTATAACAAATAAATTAAAAAACTTATCTAGTATGCATACAATGAGAAGTGAGTGTACAACCATAGACGTAGTAGGCTAAGATGAAAAGTTATTAATCACTTATAATATAAGTTTAGTGCAAGAATAGAGGTTATTTACTGTTGTATGTGTGACACACACACTTACTAAGTCATTAGATGTTAAGAAAAGAGATTTTGTAAGAATGGAGATAAATATAATATGTTAAATAGAAAACAGATAGAGCAGGAAGTGCGTAAGGGAAAACAATTAGAGGTACATTTACCAATGTTGTTAAATCATATTTCCTCAGACTATTATGCTTATAGTGGTATGAGCTTTGCTATGCATTATTATAATGTGTTTGAGATGCTTGTATCTGGTGAATGCTCAGAAGGAGCTGAAAATCACATTCTCAAGGTAAATGACATTGTCTTAAATACGATACTTGAAGAGTTTGATGCTACTAAGAGAGAACAGGGAATTAAGAAGTTAGATGAACTTCGTACCTCGATTATCTCTATTATGCAAGGTTTGACCTCTTATGCGGATTGCTTTTCCTTGTACGAATATATGCTAAATCGTATCGAGCCAAACTACAAGGGTGATTTGGAAGACATTGATGTCGAAGCAGAAGTAAAGGAACTTGTTTCCATGATTTTTGCAGATGAAGACCGATTGGTAATGAACGAGCATATTCGTAGTATGCTTTCACAGTTGCCAGTTCGTATGACGAAGAATAGATTTTATGATATGTTAAAAGAAAGTCTCTCTATCTATGAAGGTAGTGAAGAGAGTACGGTAGAAGATTTTATATACATGCTTCGTTCTGCAGCAGGTATTTATAAACCAGATCATATGGAAGAAGATTTTCCACAGCTTATGGAGGCTGTAAAGCGTCTTGAGAATGCAGATTATCAAAACCTTAGTGAATCTGATTATAAAGAATTAGAAATAGTACTTAGTGATGCTACTTCCCGTTTACAAGTTGAGACAGAAAGTTACTATGCACTGGAAGAGGCAGTGAATGCTCTTTATAGTGTATTATTAAATGAAGTATATGCTTCGAAAGAAGCAGTAGCCACAGGGAACTTACTAAATGGCATAGTAAAAGAGATTACAATGCTATTACAAGAGAAGCAGTTTATCTCAATTCCAGAAGACTTAGTGGACGAATTTTCAGTAGCAGAAGGGAAATTAGAGCAGTATTTAGAGTGTGTTACGGAAGACGAGGCTATGATTGATTTAATTAGAAAAGATCATAAAGACCTTGCACAGGCACTTATGTTAACACACCATTTAGAATGTCTTGTATTATCCCAAAGCTTAGTCTCCAATTCCTTATTTATTGACTTAGATAAACAGTGGAATGGAAAAACAGTAGATAAATCATTTTTAGAAAAAAGATGGTGTGAACTTGTTGACGAGTTTAGTAATGTGTTAAGCGAAGGAAATAAGTTAATGAATCGCGCACGTATTGCAGCGACATTAAGAGAGATGCCGGTACTTTTTAGTAATACCACAGAAGTTAGAGATTATATGAGAAATTCCTTAGCAAGTTGCCGTGATGTAGCTGAACGCGTTGCGAGTGTTTCTCTTTTAAAACAATTACTTGATTAAATAAGCTATATTGACGGCGTAAAAAGCACGCCTTTTATCAGAATTTGCTTCGCAATTTCTGATAAGCTTTTATTATTGAAACGAAAAAGCATGCCTTTTATCAGAATTTGTTTTACAACTTCTGATAAGTCTGTA
>DPVV01000115.1:0-4477 GCA_003526525.1 Lachnoclostridium phytofermentans
AGTGGAAAATTAAATTATTTAAAGGTGTTATCAATTGGTGGGCTAAAAGTGAAGTTAATTATTTTTATGCCAAAATATTCTTGCAATTGCTTATCGGTAAGTGCTGTAGCATAATGATGCCGTTCTTTCGGTGATGCATCATAAGTTTCAACATAGCACACATGAGGTTTTCCATGCGTAAGAGAAGAAGCATTTGGGTCATCCATATAATAATCACCTTGTCCATAATCAAGAAAAATTTCAATTTCTGTATCAACTCTTGCGGAGTCTAAAACAGAGTGTACATTTTTAGCAGTCAAAATGGAAATTCTATTAGTTCCGCTTTTTAGGTATTCATCCCAAGTTCGCATTTTACCAAATCCACCTGAAACATCAAATCCTGAAAACTCGCAAATAACTGTATCTTCAATATCATATATATTTCCGTTCAATTCATATGTAAAATGAATCGGAAATTCACCATTTACTATAGTTGGCGATGATTGGTCACAACCGCAAAGAACAATAATTATTAAAGATATTATACTAATTAACGCTACTTTATGAGTTGATTTTCTCATGTTGCTCTCCCGTGCATTATATTTATAAACTTTAGTTCACTTTTGTAAATAATTGTGACTTAATATTTTCTGCTATTTATGCTAAATAAGTATAGCTGGTCTATCTTTGAATTGCTTTTACCGTACATCAACTGATTTCTATCAATGAGGTTACACAGACTTGTTCATGACTTATGCCCCTGAGTTTGATTTCTTTTCCTCTTTTTCTTGATTTCTCAATATCAATAATATTATAACAGAGCTTAATATAAAAACTGTCAGGAACCAAGAGATGAAAATGACTAATAATCTAAGTGAGATATAGATTCTATAAAATCTTCAATTACAGAAGTATTACCGACATTTTCTTTTTGCAGAATATAGCTATTAATTTTTGGTGTATCAAAATCAAGAAGAGGAATCATAATAAGTTGTCCATTTTCTATATGATGATTTATCAAGCTTTTAGGAAGAAAGCTAAACCCGATTCCATTCAATAAATACTGTAAAAGAGTTGTGCTCTTGTCAATCTCAAATCGAAAGTGATGATGTTTTGGAAATAATTCACGAATGTAGATTCCTACATCTTGCAATGCAAAATTGCAATAAAGATAATCGGTACTTACCAATTGTTCTTTTGAAATACCATTCGCATACTTTTGGTTTTTTGGATGAGTTACGAGCACTAACTCATCGGTCCGGAAGGAACTACACTTAAAGTATTTTTTATTCACTGGAACATAAGTAAAAGCAAGGTCTATTATTTGGTCTTGAAGCATTTGAATTAATGTAAATGAGTGGTCAATGGTAACCTTGATCGATACGTCCGGATGATTTATAAAGAAGGAACGAATCGGTTCATATAGATGGCACTCATACACTGTATTTGCGGTACCAACACGCAAGGCAGCACGAAATGCATTTTGTGTGTTGAATTCGTGTATAGCAGTTTCTTCAAGTTCCACAATACGTTTCGCATATTCGAGAAATAACTCCCCATCTTTTGTTAAAGATAGATTATTACGTTCTCGAAGGAATAATTTTTTTCCTAGTTCTTTTTCTAATTCCATGATGCGGTTTGTCACCGTAGATTGCGCAACAAATTGTTGTTCCGCTGTTTGTGTAAAATTCTTTATTTTGGATAAAAGGAGAAACGTTTTTAAATTTTGTGTATCCATAATAACCTCTTTCTGGCTATATAGAGCCTTTTAATAACATAACAACTTTATGTCAATGCAAAATTCCGGTTTCATTGGTTTTCTAAACTATAAGATTCTCCCAGTATTAATAAATTTGATAATTGACTACGTTTAAATCAGATAAATTAATTATAATATGTACCAGAGGTACAGTCAATATTTAGTAATGGGAGGGAAATATCAAATAACTAGCTAGGAAATTATATGTAGACCATATTGTAATAGATCATTTGTGGACGCGATAAGTTTAGCTCATTCGTATTATAAAATCCAATATAACTTTTACCAAATCTATGTTACAATATAATATGAGTGACATGTATTAGTTACGGGTAGGATTTGTAAAAAAGGGATATGAAAGGAAGGGTTTCTATATGAATAATATTGCAATTTTAGGTGCTGGAAGAATAGCCTCATTCATGGCTAAGACTGTAAATGGAATGAATGACGTAAATTTATATGGTATTGCTTCTAGAGATTTAAGTAAAGCAGAAGAGTTTGCAAAGGAATTTTCAGTAGATCATGCTTATGGATCATATGAAGAGATGTTGCAAGATCCAAACATAGATTTAGTTTATATAGCTACACCACATTCTCATCATTACGAACATGCAAAGTTATGTTTACAAAATGGAAAAAATGTTTTATGTGAAAAAGCATTTACTGCAAATAAAAAGCAGGCAGAAGAAATACTTTCTTTAGCAAAAGAAAAAGGATTATTAATTACGGAAGCAATTTGGACTCGTTATATGCCAATAGCACAGATGTTAAAAGATGTACTTCATAGTGGTAAGATTGGAACTCCAGCTTCCTTAATCTCTACGTTTGGTGCATTGGTTAGTGAGAAACCAAGACTTAGAGAGCCTTCATTAGCTGGCGGAGCGTTACTTGATCTTGGAATCTATCCATTAACATTTGCTTTGATTGCATTTGGGAATGAGATTTCGGATATCAAAACTTCTGCGGTATTAACTGATCTTGGCGTGGATGAAACACATAGTGTCATCTTGACTTACAAAGATGGCAAGGTAGCAACACTTTGCAGCTCAATGATTAGCGCGATGGAATCACAAGCAATCATCTATGGTACCAAAGGTTATCTAAAGGTTTATGGTATGAATAACTATGAGAAAATTGAAGTATACAATTCAAACCGCGAATTAGTAGAAACTATCGAGAGACCAGAACAAATTACTGGATATGAGTATGAAGTAACTGCAGCTCTAGGAGCAATATCAGAAGGTAAATTAGAGTGTCCTGAAATGCCTCATGAGGAAACACTCCGCGTGATGGAAATTATGGACGGTCTTAGAGCTAGTTGGGGTGTACATTATCCTTTCGACTAAAATAGTAAAGGAGATTACATGATTGACAGAAATAAATTTGATACGATTAAAATGAAGTTGAAAGACTACAAATTTAATTCGTTAGAGTACACAGAATATGAATCTGTATCGGATTTTAACATTGTAAAAGAGGATAAAGAAGGTCTCATACTACTTGGTAAAGAGAAAGAAACTAATAGGTACGAGGTCCATTGGACAGTTAATCAAGTCGAGGTGCTTTCAGAACAGGTAAAAAAATTAGGATCTAATATTTTGGTTTCCTTTATACCATTAGAATGGAAAGATTACTTAATCAGCCAAGGATTCAAGGAGTATGGATTTTTAAGAGATTACTGGATTGACCAAATTAATAAGGTTAATACAGATGGAATCCAGATACATTACTTAGGAGATAATCGTGAGAAACAAGCTTCTGAAGTAACCTATTCTTGTCAATGGCAGAGTAGAGAGTTCCGTGGAGAGAGTGAGGAATGGGTGAAGCAATGGCTTGATGGTACTTGCCCTGACGCTTCCATTTGTAGTAACACTAATATTTTGGTTCGCGAAGAAGCTGGAACTCTTGCGGGGATTGTATGTGTTGGTATCTATGGAGAAACTTCTGAAAAAGGAAAAGTTATCTGGGTTCGTGAAGTTGCAGTAAGCCCAAGTTTTCAAGGAAAGGGCTTTGGACAAAATCTGATATTACAAGCTATAGCTTATGGAAAAGAACAGGGGGCTGTACGTTCTTTTCTTATGGCAGACGAGTTAAATGAACCAGCAAAGCACGTTTATGAAAAGATAGGATATGTTGGTAGTGAAACTGAAGGCCAGCTTGATATGGTTTATCAGGTATGTTCAGAATAAAGAAAAAACAATATGCAATTAAAAAGTCGGATACTTAATAAGTATCCGTCTCAGATTGTAGACAAAATCAATATTTTAAATATAGTACTTAATATATAAGAATAAATATTCAGTGCTATATTTTATATTTAACATAAGTTAATCGAAACCAGATTTTGCAATGATTTTTTAGGAGATGAAAGAATGATTTTGTTTGTAGAAAGTGTTATTGCATGTGTAATATTTACGCTAATTATATTACCTTCTCTCTATAAAAATCCAATAAAGCATATTATGTCTTATCCTAAAGAAATTAGAGAGAGAGTAGAGAAATTACCACAATATAAAGAGGTTATACAAGCGGAGGAAAAAAGACATTTAACAATAAAATTAATTGCAATATTACTTTTTGCGATTGCACTTGCTACTGTTGCCTATTTCTCTGGTGCAAAAACCTTTACTTCTGCATATTTTCATGTATTTGTATTATTTTTTGTTGTGAATGTTTATGATATGTTAGTTTTAGATATAGGACTTTTCTGTCATAGTAAAAAGACAAGAATTCCTGGAG
>DPVV01000115.1:4601-8447 GCA_003526525.1 Lachnoclostridium phytofermentans
AAGAATTCCTGGAACTGAGGATATGGATAAAGAATATAAAAATCCGTGGCACCATATAAGAGGTGCTGTAACAGGAGTTTTAATAGGTACTGTTGTCTCGTTAATAGCAGGGGGAATAATTTATATCATATCGTTACTAAGAATTTAAGCGAGGATAGAGTAAACCTGTACTTTCATAAGCACAAGCTAAAAGGTATGACAAGTTGATAAAAAACCTAAAAACTTCTATATAAAACGTATCTTTTTTTATTATTATTTTGGGAGCTTATGCGCTTTACGCCTTGATTGAAGTAGTATATTATAGGTTTTGGAGAACTTTTGGAGCTTTTATAGTTTCAGCTATATTGCTTCTTGTTGCTTTACTCGGATAGAATTAAATGGCGGTTTTGTAAATTGATGTACTCCCTTTAAAAAATAGACAGATGAAAAACCAAACTGTCGTAAGGAGGGAGCATATCATGGAAAACAAAACCGCCATTTCATTGTTACATACCAAAACTAAAGAATTACTTTTTTACTTTTGGCGTATTATTACTAACGGTATGTCCAGCTTTTGTATTTGCATAAATAGCCTGAGAAGCTGCTACACCGGTGATTTTATTCCATGTAATGTTGCAATTTTTTACAGTTGAATTTAGATAAATACCATTTTTGGCTGTAACGTTTATCGTATTCTTATAAATTTTTAGATATTGGGTATGTGATACTCCAATCCCTCCATAATAGGTGCCTTTCGCGCCCGCTTTGCTAATCTGGTTCCAGTATAGGTAACCTGAGTTACTATTGTGTACACAAATTGAATAACGATAGGTATCAGTGATATAGTTGCTACCAATATAGCAGGTAGGGGAGTATTCTACAAAGATACCATAGCGGGCTGTTTTTGTAATGTTATTCTTTTTAATGGAAACATTGGATAATGGTCGTGTTTTGCTTCCAATAATACGAATTCCATCACCCCATAAAAGTGTAGAATCTGATAGATATTGTCTCATATTCTTTATTGTATTACCTTCTATTACGATGCGATAATTTTTAGGAAGGGGTTGTTTTTTCGTACTTGGAAGAGCAGGAAGGTAACTCAATTCTTCATTTTCAATTGTCGTATAGACAAGAATCCCAACAGCTGCTCTATCTATGGTATTGTTTTTTATATTGGTATTTATATAGTTATAAGCTTTAATTGCAGCTTCCGAGAGATCATGAAGCCTGTTATTCTCAATTGTTATGTTACTATGGAAGACTCCTTGAACTGAAGTATGAGAACCAATACCGCGGGGGAAGTTGTATATTTCGTTTTTTCTTATGGTAATAGTATCACATGGAAGATCGTCATATACGATAGAGCTTGATTGCATGGAAGGGACGATGATACTGTCATGAACAATGTCGAGCTGAATCGCTTCTTTTAACGTTTTCCCGTTATAACCGTATAGTTTACAATTTTCTATAGTACCATTTTTAACACCAGCAAAGGTAATAAGGTGACTTTTGTCTGGTACATTACGAATGGTAGCATTTTTTACGGTAACATTCGTAGCGTGGATAAAACGAAAACTTTCTGTACCTTTGTTATAGTTCGCAATCATAGAGGAATCCCAGATACCCCCATCAATGGTGATATTTTCTGTAGTAGTATAGCCACCGCTATCCTTACTCATGTCATTCGCAAGCAAAGCTCCACGTTGGTGATTCTTCATTAATTTAGCACCAGAAGAGGCAATAATTGTAGTATTAGAATAGATACGAAGTTCTCGATCAAGTACATAGGTACCATATGGTATTCTTATGGTTAGGTTATACTCATTATCCTTGTTATAATCTAATAACTGCTGGATTTCCAACGCAGTTGCATTTGTTGAAACTGTAACGTTGAGATCTATTTTATTTTGACTTTGCCGAACTGACACCTCATGCGAGCCAACATTCGATGTGATGAAGCGAGAGGTTGTTATAAGTGGGGAAGAAATTTTATCAGAAGTAGCGTGAGCTACAGGGATTGTCGTGATATATCCAGATAAAACTAGAGTTGTTACTAGAGTGCCAAATTTAACTTTGTATTTCATATGCATTACCATTCTTTCGTATTTTAGATATCATAAGTATTTCATAAAAGTGCGACAAAAAAGAGTCAATAAGAGTACAACTTTTTGTCTGTAGATTCAGAACATGAGAATGTTTTTATAGAATTACTGAAATGAAATATATTTGTAATAATATTGTAACATTTTAAAGATGGTTATTCCATTGTATATTATTGGGTATTTATTGGCATTATAAGGAGTAATTATGATAGATACTTTATAAGGATTAATTACGGTAGATACTTTACATACTGTATTTTTTTCATTATAATAAAGCAAGTTAAATTTCCAAATGGGAAAATAAATAATTCATGTAATTAAAATCTATTTTAAAAATATAATGTAGAGAGGTGCCTTGGCCTGAAATTATTGCCAAGGATAATAGGGAAATGGGTGAAACCCCCATGCGGTCCCGCCGCTGTAATGGAAGAGCATACTTCACCTACGAATGTAGGACATGTCACTGAGCAATCGGGAAGACTGTTGTATGCGTTGAAGCCAAAGCCAGAAGACCTGCCTCGCTATAGGATATCACACAAGGTTACGGTGAATAGCTGGTGTAGAAAAGAAACTCACTTACGGAGTTTTTTTGTTATGCCTCTTATGCTATTTTGTGTAGGAGGCATTTTTTATTTATAGGGATTGCACTGTAATTATCTATAAGCAAGATTAAGGAAATGTCATTAAAAAGGAATGTGACAAGAAAGGGATTTACCATGGAGAGGAAAATTGATTGTAAACTTATCATAAGTCAGCTAAAAGCAAAAGAATTTAATGGAATTGAAGAAAGAAAAAAAGAAGCAAAAAAGCACTGGGATAAGATAGCAAAACCACTTTATGGACTTGGATATCTGGAGGATGCGATTGCAACTCTTGTTTCTATCAATCCTATGATAGCACTTAAGAAACGTTGTTGTCTGGTTTTTTGTGCGGATAATGGGATTGTAGCGCAGGGGGTTACCCAGACTGGAAGTGAAGTGACTGCGGTAGTAGCAAATAATATTATTCATGGGAGAGCCAGCATTAATCATTTTGCAAAAGTGGCAAATGTTCAGGTAATTCCTGTTGATGTTGGTATGCTTACCGAAGTAGAGGGAATGCGCTGTCTAAAGAATAGTAGAGGAACAAGGGACTTTTCTTTGATGGAAGCCATGACAGAAGATGAATTATGCAAATGCATAGAAGCTGGTATTTTATTAGTAAAGGAATACAAAGAATTAGGTTGTGAAATTATCGCAACGGGTGAGATGGGAATTGGTAATACGACAACTAGTAGCGCTGTCACTGCTGCTCTCCTTCAAGTTCCTGCAAAGGATGTAACAGGAAAGGGAGCAGGCTTAAGCAAGGAAGGAATTACGCATAAGGCAAAGATAATCGAGGATGCAATCGCATATCATCATTTAACCCCAGATGAGCCTTGGGAAATCTTAAGGAAGGTTGGTGGATTTGATTTAGCGGCTATGGTTGGCGTCTATCTTGGAGGAGCATTTTTTGAGGTACCTATTGTCATTGATGGTTTTATCTCCTCAGCAGCGGCGCTTCTAGCTACAAGGTTATGTGAACCGTGTAAATATACGATGGTAGCTTCTCATCAATCAGGCGAACCAGCAGCACAAATGTTAATGGAAGAACTTAACTTAAATCCAATCATTAAGTGTCGCCTTTCTTTAGGAGAGGGAACAGGAGCTGTAGCAGTAATGCCACTACTTGAGATGGCATTGAGTGAGTATCGTAATATGCCAACTTTTACGGATATACAAAT
>DPVV01000052.1 GCA_003526525.1 Lachnoclostridium phytofermentans
AATATCGACATCACCAGCCGCTTCTATCGCTCTACCACTCATTGCTAGAACATTCGCTTGATTTAGCCTACTCATACCTGCAATACCGATAGCTGAGAGTAATGCTCCAATCGTTGTTGGTGCCAAACACACCAGTAACGCAATCAGTGTTGAAATAGAGGTTGGGTTTACAATCCCCTCTAATTTTGCTGAAAATACAGAATAAGAATATAATGATAAGGTAACTAGAATAAATATAATGGATAATGCAATTAAGAAAATCTGTAGAGCAATCTCATTCGGGGTTTTCTTTCTTGCTGCACCTTCTACCATCGCAATCATTTTATCAAGAAAACTTTCTCCTGCTTCGTTCGTCACCACAACTACTATCCAGTCAGACAATACTGTGGTTCCACCCGTCACAGCACTTCTATCCCCTCCACTTTCACGAATCACCGGTGCTGATTCCCCTGTAATTGCACTTTCATCTACAGAGGCAGCCCCTTCCATTACTTCACCATCTGCTGGTATTTGCTCCCCTGCTTTCACAATAATAATATCACCCTTTTTTAAAGATGAGGAAGATACTTTTGTAATCTCATTTTTTTCTTCGGGAGATGGAATTTTATGAGCTTCTACATCTTTTTTGGCAGCTCTAAGTGAGTCCGCCTGAGCCTTGCCACGTCCTTCTGCGATTGCCTCTGCAAAGTTGGCAAACAGAACAGTAAACCATAAAATAATGGCTATTGCTAAGGTATACCCTACTGGCGCATCCTTCCATCCAAAAAAAGATGCCACCCAAAGGATACTGGTTAAGATTGCTGATATATAAACCAGTAACATAACAAAGTTTTGAGCTTGTGTTCGTGGATTTAACTTTATAAATGAATCTTTAATAGCTCTTACTATCATTTCTTTACTTGCAAGAGCACTGTTTGATGATTTAATCATAGGAATGACCTCCTCTACCTTACACTACTAAAATACTCTGCTATCGGACCAAGGGATAGCGCCGGGAAAAAACTTAGCGCTCCGATGAGTAAAACAATGAATATTAATAAAAATACAAACATTGCATTCGTCGTTGACAAAGTACCCGCAGTTTTTGCTATCATTTTCTTTTTTACTAAACTTCCTGCCATTGCTAGAACCCCGATAATTGGTAAAAATCTGGCGAATATCATACACAAGCCAAGGCTTAGATTTAAAAATACGGTATTAGATGCAAAACCCGCAAATGCAGACCCATTATTACCACCAGCAGAAGAATAAGCATAAAGCATTTCTGAAAATCCATGGGCACCACTGTTATTTAGACTTTCTGCTACACTTGGCACGAATGCCGCAATACCACTGCCAATTAGTATCGAAATTGGTGTAGCTAGGCAGATAAGAACTGACCATTTCATCTCATATGGTTCAATCTTCTTCCCTAAAAATTCAGGTGTTCTTCCTACCATCAAGCCAGCTATAAATACAGTTAAAATTGCAAAGCCAATCATTCCATATAATCCAGAGCCAACACCTCCAAAGATTACTTCTCCTAACTGGATCATAAGCATTGGAATCATTCCGCCAAGCGGAGTATAACTATCAAGCATCGAATTTACGGAGCCACTGGAAGCTGCTGTAGTAAATGCCGACCATGTCGCAGAAGCTGAAATACCAAACCTTGCTTCTTTTCCCTCCATATTTCCGCCAGCTTGATCCTCTGTGCTGGTATCAACCTTGCTATTCCTAGAAAGTGCTGTTGTTCCGGTTTGCTCATTTACTGCGATAACAGAAAGCGCAATTACCAGACATAAAAACATGGCTGCAAATATGGCAATTCCTTGTTTCTTATTTCTCACATTTCTTCCAAAGGTAAATACAAGAGAAACCGGAATTATAAGAATAGAAATCATCTCAACTAAATTCGTAAATGCATTCGGGTTCTCTAGCGGATGTGATGAGTTGGTTCCAAAATACCCACCACCATTGGTTCCAGTTTGTTTGATTGCAATTTGACTTGCAGCAGGACCCTGAGGTATCATCTGCTCTGTAACAATCACCGCATCACCTATAACAATTCCATCCACAGTAACTACTTGATTTTGAATGTCTATCTTTGCGTCCTTAAGAATATTTCCACTTGTGTCTACCGCAACTGGCTCTAATAAGGAAGCGGTTTTTGGTGTACTAAAATTCTGAATTACACCACTGGATACCAAACAAAGCGATATCAAAAGATTAAGTGGTATTAAAATATGCAGGATAATCCTTGTAATATCGACAAAGAAGTTTCCAAGTCCATCTGTTTTAACCTTAATAAAGCCTCGAATTAATGCAAATAAAATGGCTATGCCAGTGGCAGCAGATACAAAGTTTTGTACGGTTAGTCCCATAGCTTGGGAAAAGTAACTTAACTGACTCTCACCGCTATATGCCTGCCAGTTCGTATTTGTAACAAAGCTAGCTGCAGTATTAAAAGCCAAATCCCATGACATACCTTTTACTCCAAGTGGATTGCCTGGCAAATATCCTTGCAGCATCAATAATAAAAATAAAAAAAGAAAACCTACTCCTGAAAACAATACCACACTTGCTGCATAGCGTTTCCATGTCATCTGCTCTTCCTTGTGAATTCCGAAAATACGATAGATTAAGTTTTCACAAGGAGTAAAAAATTTAGAAAAAAAAGTTTTTTCTCCATTCATAACCTTTCCGATATAAGCTCCCAAGGGAATGCTTAGTGCTACCAGAATAAGTAAGTATCCGATATACGGAAGTATCATTTTTATCATTCTCTCTCACCTCTAATTATAACTTCTGATTTCTTTTACTCTCTTTCTATCTCTAATCATTTACCAAAGGATAGTTTTTGGCTTACTTCGCGAAATCCAATGTTTTTATCCAAATAGTGTCCACCCATAAAATCATGGCAACTTTTATTATCCTTAGTAAGTTTAACGGTCGACAACTTTATTTGGTATCCCCTGGTCTTTTTCTCATCAATCATATCATTATTTTTTTTAAGATAGTGTAAGGGTAATATTCCTAGAGATTAAGATAGTATAAAGATGAACAAAGAAAAAGCCACAATCGGAAACATTTCACTGTTTCGATTGCGGCAGTATTTACTTTCGATATAAAACATAATCTGTGATTTCCTTCTTAAATCCAATCATAGATAGTGCTTCTTCTGCTTCTTTTGGATAATCCTTAATAATTAATCTGTTGCAATTCGGGTAAATACATTTTCGTTCATAGTCTAGTACGAATAGTTCCAAGGCATTTTTTAGTTCCTCAAAATCAAATACCTTCAGCGTTTTCCCTTGACGCTCAAACACCGCAATTGGTACTCCACCTGATAATGCAACTACGGTACCTGCAACTTGAACAAAGGAACGCTCTTTCTCATATGGAAGGTATTTTCCCCAGATTTGATATGGGTCCATCGCGGATAACCAAATGATTTCTTTTTTAGGGTGCTCTAGTGCATACATAGTGGATATAAAGTCTTTTTCACGAATAAATTGTATTCCTGATAGCCCTTCTACAAAATACCCTCTTCTTGCCCTTTTCGTATATTCCCATACGCTAAGTTCCTTTAATGCTTCTGCCCAAGAGATTCCCCTAACAGTCTCCCTGCATATAATAACAACTTGGTCAAACAACCGCTCTAACTTTTCTTCAATCGTCCTATCTTTCAGTGGTCTGGTTACTTCAAACCTTCCAGATGACATAACCATAACTCTTGCATTCACTAATTGTCTAACATTACTCTTCTTTAGTTTCTCGCTATTTTGCCACATTCGAACGGGTACAAAACTATCAGCACAAACAAGTCCTTTCTCTAGTAAAGAAAGTATCGATTCATATGGAGATTTTCCAAAAAGTTGTGAAGTAAGACTATTTAAGAAACTAGCACCTCTTTTTTGTAAGGCTTCATAGAGTATTTGCTCCGTTTCCTCTAAAGGAAGTTCGGGTGTAGGAATGGTTGCCTCCCAATCAACATCCTCACTATAATGAAAACTTATCCCTTCTTTTGATACTCGATATTGATAGTTACCTTGAGAAAGCAGGGTATCCAATATATCTGATCTGTATTTAGCAACTCTTGCAGGAAGCAATACAGTTTCTAATAGAGAAGGTTGGAAAACGAGACCAACTAACTGTTCCATTACTTTGCTAAGTTGCTCCCTTGGTGTTCCTATAGTGTTAGTCTTTCCAGCTAGAAGTGCTGCAAATCGCTCTCTTGGTAGAGTATTAATCTGTTCTCTTCGTTCAAATACCGTAAGCTTTAATGCTTTCTCATAAAGAGTCGTATGATAATAATATTCCCCTTGTTTGATAATAACTCCTTGATCACAAAGTTCAGTTAGATTCGCATTGATAACGTCTTCCGGTAGATAATAACGTTCTCTAAGCTGCTCTGCAGTCTGCCCACCACGATACTGGAGCGCCCGTCTAAGAATTTTCTGACAAGGTTGTCCAACTTTTTGAATAAAAGCCTCTTCATATAATGTTAGCTGTTCGGTTGCAATCCATAATCCTGGCTCAATATAACGAACCCGCCCGTCGTTAACTAAACTTAATAACCATTCAATTGGCACCTCAAGTTCCCCTGCAATAATATCTCCTTCCATCATTAAAAGACTATGAAGTTCTTGTTCATTCTCAGGTAAACTTACTCTTTTTGAGACTTCTTCTATCATCTTTTGCTCTGGTTGTAGATTATTCGCCTGCTCTAACGCTTTTCTTGATGCATCTAAAATTCCCATCGTGGAAGGAGCATAATCATACATCATCGCTCCTTCTGTCTGGCGCCGAAAAGGAAGAGACATAGGGGATGGTAGTTCTAAATACATCTCCCTTACTGAAAGTGTATTCGATAGAATTCCATGGACCACATGCATAAGCCCAGACAAATCCCAGATATCTTCTAAGCATTCTCGTTTCGTCTCACGAATGATTGGATGATTTTGATAGGACAATATAGAATCCAGCATCTGAGCACACCGCATACGCTGAACCCATAATGGTTGCCTTCCAGCTTTTCGAACTCCTAACATCATTGCTCTTCCCATATTATAGCGAAAGTTTATCTGAAAAAGTGGTGTTGCAATTAAACTAGCCTCAAGCACTCCTCGCAATGTAGCAGGTGATAGGATAGTAAGTAATCCTTCCGGTAAAGGTTGTCCATCATACGGAAAAAGTAAAAAACCATCATCATCCACCACATAGTTAATTACTCTTTGTAATGACCTACTTGCAGCCTCTTGAATTAATATCGCAAGTGGCTCATTTACTTCTTTTCCAAATACAGAATGTACCATCATCTGATAATTACCAGTTTCATCTTTAAAATGTTCAACTAGAATTGTTTTATCATTCGGAAGGCAACCTGTTACCTTAATCTGACGTTTTATAAACTCACTTGCACCTGTCGCTGCAGCTTGATCTAATCCAAATTCTTTTAACTCCTCTAATAAACGATCCGCTTCATTTGCACGGGAAAGTTTTCGAAGTAGTTCACCAAAAGCCAAACCTGTTTTAAGACCTCTTCCTTTTTTTTCACCTTTCCAGAAGGGAAGTTTTGCACTTCCTGTGGAAGCAGGCGCTACGATAACTGCATCTTTTTGTATATGAACAATCTTCCATCCAAAGGTTCCAAGCAAAAACTTCTCACCAACCCTTGATTCATATACAAATTCTTCATCAAGTTCTCCTAATTTTACGCCTTCTTCGCTTTTCACCTGATATAACCCTTTGTCCGGTATCGTTCCTCCTGCTGAAACAGCCAACATCCTGCTATAAGGATCTCCTTCTACTCTATCATGAATTCTATCGTAAAGAACTCTTGGTCTGACAGGTATCTCCCTTTCATGCTCATAGTCACCTGCTAACATTTTTAAAACATCATGAATATCCTCGATGCTTACCTCCTTGAATGGATAGGCACGTGATAAAATTTCTAATACCTCATGTACCACATATCCGTCTCCCGTCGCCATGGAAACGAGGTGTTGCGAAAGAACATCCAAACACATCTTAGGTGGTTTTGCATACTCTACCTTACCTTGTCTTGCAACCTCAGCAGTGAGCCCACAATAAAGCCCCTCAATTGGTGCTCTCGGAAACATTTGCATCACACTCACCCGATTCGGATTATGTCCTGCACGTCCTAACCTCTGCATCGTACTTGAAATTGTCATTGGACACCCTATTTGAAATACTTCATCAATTTCGCCAACATCAATTCCAAGCTCCATGGAAGAAGTTGCACATAGAAGTCGTAGTTTTCCATCTCTTAGGGATTGTTCTACTTCAAATCTTTGCTCCTTTGATAAACTACCATGATGAGTTCTCGCAAATCCATCACCACCAAGTTGATTCACATAGTGCGCAAGTTTTTCTGCATATCGTCTACCTTCCACAAAGGCAATGACACTACGAGCCTTACGGCTGGAATCATAGATAATCGCTGCAATCTCTTCCCAAACAGGAGTCTTCCTTATCCCCACTTCTTCAGACAATGGACTGGTTATAATAAACTTTACTTTTTTTATCATCTTAGGAGCAACAATCTTTGCTGGCCCTGGTGATAGATAGTTTGCAGCCAGTTCAAGCGGTTCAATCGTTGCAGATAATCCAATACGCTGTAGTGTTCTTCCACATAAGTGATCAAGTCTGGCTATCGATAGCATCAGATGTGCACCACGTTTAGAATCGATAAGAGCATGTAGCTCATCAATAATAAAAGCTTTGGCTGTTTTTAAAATACCCTGCCCTGATTTACTGGTAAGAAGTAAATATAAAGATTCTGGTGTTGTTATTAGTATATGTGGAGGATGCTTAATCATCTGTCTACGTTCTGCTGGTGTAGTATCTCCGGTACGTAGAGCAATTGAAATGCTAGGAATTACTGACGTTAACTTACATGGGTAATTTCCTTTCATTTCTTGATTCGTTGGTTTATTCGCCAACTGATTTTCTAGCTGGGTTATTAACTTATCTTCTTTAAAATCAGTTTCCTTGCCCTCTCCTAATACCTCCTCTTTTTCTTGTTTGATTATCTCTCCTAAAATACCATTTAGGGGTTTTTTTAAATTCTCCCTAATATCACCTGCAAGAGATTTTAATGGTGATACATAAATTACATAAAGCTCTTCATTTAATTTATCTTCTCTTGCTAACCGCATCAACTGGTCAATATATACTAAAAAAGCAGACAGAGTCTTACCAGTACCTGTTGGTGCAGATACCAGTGTATCAAATCCGTCTGCTATACTTCTCCACGCTTCTTTCTGTACAATCGTTGGTTCACCAAGTGTTTGCTTAAACCAACTTTTTGTAGCCGAATCAAACATTTCCATAGAATCTATATTCATCCGAAATATTACCTCCTAATAAGGCCGAAATTACAAACAAAAGGAGTACTGCCTTCTCTTAATCAAATAATAACATAGGCTCCATTAATTGTAAAATATTTAAGATGAATTTATTAGCCCTTCCACTATCTTTCTATGGCATTCTCTTTCATATTTACATAAAATTCGCAAAGATGGAGGCCCCTATCACTGTTAATAGACCAGCTACCGCAATAGAAAGACTACTCATCGCCCCTTCAATTTCTCCCATCTCTAAAGCCTTTGCCGTTCCAACTACATGAGCTGAGGTACCGATAGCAATCCCCTTAGCGACAGGATGTGTAATACGAAATACTTTACATACCGTATCAGCAATCATATTTCCAAGTACTCCAGTAATTATGATCACTGCTACTGTTATAGTTACAATTCCTCCTAGCTCCTTTGAAATGTCCATACCAATCGCAGTTGTGATTGACTTAGGAAGTAGCGTTACATATTGCTCATGTGTAAATTGAAATAGATAGCATAGTACAAGTACGCTGAATAGACTTGTTACTACCCCTGATATAATACCAATAAAAATAGCCTTTTTATGCTGCTTTAGTAACTCTATTTGTTCGTATAAAGGAATGGCAAGACAAACGGTTGCAGGTGTTAAGAGATAGCTTAGATATTTTGCTCCCTCCTCATATGTTTCATAACGTATATTACATATCGAAAGTACCCCAATTACAAATATAATCGAGATGAGTAACGGATTAAAGATTGCTAATTTCCACTTCTTTTTTACTATTAGTCCAATTTCATAACCCAACAGGCTAATTCCAACTCCAAAAAAAATAGAATTTCCAATGAATTCTTTCATTTATCTTACCTCTTCTTTCGATTCTACACGTTCTTTATCTTTTTTATTATCATGCAATATGACTTTTTGTGTAATTCTACCTGTCACTACCATTACTACTACCGTGGTTATGATAATAATAAGCACCAATGGCAACCATATTTCACTAATTACATTCCATGAAATCATTAATCCGACACCCGCTGGAATAAACATGAGTGACATAATTTCGATTAAGAAGTTACCAGCATCTTTCACAGATTTTACTGGTACTACTTTTGTCATCATTAGACCTAACATAATAACTAACCCATAAATACTCGCAGGTATTGGTAACGGGATATAATATTTTAGCACCTCTCCAACAAATGTTACCGCTAAAATAATACCAAACTGCCTTATATACTTCATAACTTTTCTCCATTCCTTTGTATAAATGTTTCTATGTAACTTCAAAAGAAGTAACAGAATTTAAATTGGTACTACCAATTATTATTGAATATTACTCCTACAATTTTTATCTGTCAATCATTTTATACAATCATTTCTTCATCTATCTTTTTATACAATCATTTCTTCATCTATTTTCTTTACAATCGTTTTTCATCTATCTTTTTATCTGTATGCTTACAAGAATACTCCCAACATCTCAAATAGTTCTTCTTTTCTAACTTATCAAGTCATAAGCCAAAAAGACAAGGTATGTGCCTAATGCCTATTAGTGGATGTTAATCAGATTCCTTCTAAATAAATAAGATATTCCAATAAACTAATGCAATAGATTTCTTAATCATGTATAATTAATGCGACAGAGTAACTCTTAGGAAACTGAAATTTTAATAAAAGGAGGAGGGTATTTTATGGACTATCGTAGATTTCAAAACCATTATGTAATTCGATTGGATCGTGGAGAAGATATTGTTACTAAATTAAAAGAATTAGCAAAAACAGAGCAGATTAAACTTGCTACTTTAAGCGGGCTTGGTGCATGCGGGAAAGTCACAGCAGGAATTTTTGATACGACTAATAAAGCTTATAAAAGTTATACCTTTGAAGGCGATTTTGAAATCGTTTCGATTAGTGGTACTATTACCACTATGAAAGGAGAGATTTATACTCACTTTCATATCAGTGTGTCAGATGAAAACGGAAATGTATATGGCGGACATCTAAATGAAGCCATTATCAGCGGAACTGGGGAATTAGTTTTAACTGTTATCGATGGTGTTGTTGAACGTGAATTTAGCGAAGAAATCGGGCTTAATTTATTAAAGTTTATATAATGTATTTATAATTAATCTATTTCCAAGCTTTATTTCTATAGAAAAAGGGGTTCTTTAGTTTTATTTCCTTTAGAAAAAGGACTTCTTTAGCTTTATTCCTATAGAAAAAGAATTTATGTTTTTTCTTTAAGGAAAAAAGACATTTGTTCTTCAGTAAATCTGTTTGTGCCCATACTATACTGAAAATATGATAACAAAAATAGACCTTATAAAATAGAGTTTTTAGAGAATTGATTCATAATGCTCATTTTTCTTAGTGTCTATTTTATATGGTCTATTTTTAAGTTCAAAACAAGTCGCATTTTTATATCACAATTCTATAGTGAATATTGGTATTTCAGCTTTATTCTGCGAAAGTTTCTTTTTCTTTAGAATTCAAAAACTTAATTTAATTATGAGTAAGAATTTCGTACCTATTTCTACACTCTAATTTAAATTGAAAGATACAAACTCTTCTGTGCTACTATCCGTACCAAGGAATACATAAAATTCACCTTTTTCACTTCCAAAGGATGAATCAGCCTTACAGAATCGTAACATCTCTTCTGTAATCTCAAAGGTAACCTTCTTAGCTTCACCCGGCTGTAACATGATTTTCTGATAACCTTTCAGTTCTTTTCTAGGACGTACTACACTTCCGACACAATCTCTGATGTAGAGCTGAACTGTTTCTGTTCCAGCATATTCCCCAACGTTTTTAAGAGTAACATATGCTTCTATTGTTTCTCCATTCGACATACTGTCCTTACTTAGCTTAAGTTCATCATATTGGAACTTTGCATAGCTTAGTCCATAGCCAAACGAATAAAGAGGTGCATTTGGAATATCCCTGTAATTGGATCGATACTCTTTTCCTCCGGTCTTTGGATCATAAGGTCTTCCAGTAAAATACTCATTGTAATGTACTGGTACCTGACCTACACAATAAGGAAAACTCATAGGTAGTTTTCCGCTAGGACTTACCTTGCCGATAAGAGTATTTAAAATCGCAGTACCGCCTTCGGTACCAGGTAACCAGACATTTAAAATAGCTTTCGACTTTTCTGATACTTCTCTTAAATCCAAAGGTCTTCCTGTGAAAATAAGTACTGCAATATTCGGATTTACTTCATAAATAGCATCTAATAGTTTATATTGAACTTTCGGTAACGTTAAGTCAGATCGACTTGCAGCCTCTCCGGACATACGACGATGTTCTCCAAGTGCTAACACAATCTTATCTGCATTCTTTGCAGCTTCGACTGCCTCTTGTAACATTCTCTCTTCGTCTTCTTTACTCATCTCCTGCACATGTTGATTCGGAATTAAATCACTATCCTCATCTCCGAGTATGTTACAGCCCTTTGCAAAGGTAAACTCATAGTCCATTCTAATCTTATCTGCAGCTTCTTCTATTGATACTGTGTCTTCTGGTCTTCCTAACATAGACCAAACTCCATAGATTTCTTTTTCAGAAACAAATGGTCCAATAAATGCTATCTTCTCTTTCTTTTTCAAAGGTAA
>DPVV01000132.1 GCA_003526525.1 Lachnoclostridium phytofermentans
TCAAAGGAACCTATTTTGGACTTATCGGAAAATCATCGTCTCGTTTTGAAACATGGAGAGAGTTTATATTATCGTTATTTCAAATGCTTATTAATGACGGGAAAAGAAAAGGAAGTAATCTAGTACATATCACCTATGATGAATTATGGGAACTTATAACATCCTATGCAGAAGTTTTTGATGAGGTAATAACTCCAAGGTTAGTTCATTGGGACTTATGGGATGGTAATGTATTCGTTCAAGATGGATCAATCTCTGGAATAATTGACTATGAGAGAGCATTTTATGGTGATTTTCTAATGGAAGATGAATTCTCAAGTTTTAGAGAACCATCCAAGGCCTTTCTTAAAGCATATGGGAAAGAAGAATTTACACCGAAGGAAATGATACGCTGTACAATTTATCGTCTATATCGATGTATTATTATGATTGTGGAGTGTGATTATCGTAAGTATGATAGTAATGTGCAGGTTAATTGGATGATAGATACTTTAAAAGTTGAGCTTGAAAAATTAAAAAAGTTATCACAATAAAATAAAGCTTAAAATTAAAAATGTTATCACAATAAAATAAAGCGATAACAACTTAACTGTTACCACAAATTAAGTTGTTATCGCTTATTTACATTTCGATACTAAGTACCTGTAGGAACTTCAAATGAAAATTTAGAACTGAATTCATCTGTATTTTTAGTGTCTATCTTCTTTAAATAATCTTTGTTATAGTATTAAATTAATTTCAGTTATAATATTGTTTTAGATAAACTTAACTGTTTTATTTCTTAGAATCATCGTTTTCCCTGAATACTTTTTGTGCATTTAGATGAAACTCTTTTTCATAACGAATATCAGGTGGCTGAGGGTAAGTATAAAGGGCACCCTTATAGTTTCGCATCACTACCTCATAATCATCAATTGAAATGATATATTCTGGATTGACTGGTATTTTACCACCACCACCCGGAGCATCAATTACAAACTTAGGAATTGCATAACCGGAGATATATCCTTGTAAATGATGAATAATCTCGATACCAGTTTCTACCCTGGTTCTAAAGTGGCCTAAGCCTTGACTTAAATCACATTGATATAAGTAATAAGGTCGAATGCGGTTTTTCACTAGCTTTAATAACAAATCTTTCATAATGTCTGTAGAATCGTTTATACTACGAAGCAGAACACTCTGATTTCCAAGAGGTATGCCTGCCTCCACTAACCTAGCACAAGCGTTCATGGAAACATCGGTAATCTCTTTGGGATGATTAAAATGTGTATTAATCCAAATCGGTTCATATTTATGAAGCATGTTCGTTAATTCCGGGGTTATTCTCATTGGTAAAACAACAGGAACTCTGGTCCCAATTCGTATAATCTCCACATGTTCGATGGAACGAAGTTTTTTAAGAATATGTTCTAGTTTCTCATCACTCATCGTCAGTGGATCGCCACCAGAGATGAGTACATCTCGAATCTCTTCTTTACTTCTGATATATTCAACTGCTGTATCGACTTCTTTATCAGAGATTACCATGTCTTCTTCACCAACCAAACGACGTCTGGTACAGTGCCTACAGTACATGGAACATTGGTGGGTCACCAGAAAAAGTACACGGTCAGGATAACGATGTACAATGCCTGGAACTGGACTTTCTCCTTCTTCATTCAATGGGTCTGCCATCTCACAAGGAAGGATGCGGTTTTCTAAGTTACTAGGAACCGCCTGCATACGAATCGGACAATTTCTATCCGAAGGATCCATTAAGGAAGCATAGTATGGGGTAATAGCCATACGAAATTTTCCTAAACATTGGGTTATTTCTTGTTTTTCCTGTTCAGTTAATTCTATTGACTCTGTGAGTTCAGGAACCGTTGTTATACGGTTTCGAAACTGCCACCGCCAGTCATACCAATCAGAATCCGGAATTAAATTACCATGAAAGATGTGTTCGCTCATTTCCAACGCCTCCTAATTAGATTTGAAATGGAAGACCATTCCGATGGAGTGCGTTTCTGAGAATACTGCGAACTAATGTAACATAGTCCATTCCACAAAACTCAGCCAGCATTGGAAAGTCGCTATAACCAGGTGCTAAACCAGGGAGAGGATTTATTTCGATAAAATAAGGTTTTCCCTCTGAATTTAGCCTAAAATCGATTCTGGAAAAATCGTGGCAGCTTAGGACTTTAAATATCTTTTTGGCCATGAAAATCATTTCCTCTTCGATTTTCGGATCAAGTTTTGATGGGCATTCATAGCGAATTAATTTTTTATAATCTTGCTTTACGTTATAACTGTAAATATTAAACTTATTTTTCTTGAGATAAATAATTTCCATAGGGGAGAATACATGAACATCGTCTCCATTTCCAAGTACGCCAACAGTAAATTCTCTACCATCGATGTATTCTTCCACTAACATATCTTGGCCATAAGCCTTGATATTATTTGTTATGAGTGTTTTCAGCTCTTCTTTGTTCGTTGCGATACAAATATCGGAGATTCCTTTACTAGAACCTTCTGCATTTGGCTTTACAATGCATGGAAAAGAAAAGTTGGTATTAAGACGATTATCGTCTTTGGTACACACTCGGTATTTCGGTGTTCTGATGCGATAGGTGGATAAAACTCGTTTACAAAGTGCCTTATCAAGAGCAAGGCATAGGGTTGTTTCGTCCGAACCGGTATATGGTATGTTAAACATATTAAGGACTGCTGGAACCTCAGCTTCTCTGCCTCTGCCTTTTAGTCCTTCTGCAATGTTAAATACAATATCAACCGGTGTTTCTTGTAGCCGTTTAGGCAAATCAGTATCTGCCTCCATTAATTCTACGTGGCAATTGTCGCCTTCTAAAGCGTTTTTAATGGCTAGAACCGTATCGATGCTGTCATATTCAGCTTCTGCATCAATGACTTCGGTACGAATCCCTTTCTTTAAATTATAAGTTATCCCAACCCGTAGTTTGGAATAAGGGTCAGCTTCATCTCCCAAGCTGCCTTTTGCATCATTTTCCATAAACTTTCACCGTTCCTTTGATGATTTTTTATCGTTGCTTGAAT
>DPVV01000051.1 GCA_003526525.1 Lachnoclostridium phytofermentans
ATAAAGAAAAAAACAGTAATAGTCCATTCTATGTAGGATTACTCAATGGGCTTATGCCATGTGGCCCTTTACAGGCAATGCAGCTTTATGCTTTATCAACAGGTGATCCATTAAAAGGTGCTCTTTCCATGCTTTTATTCAGTTTGGGAACCGTACCATTAATGTTTGGGTTAGGCGTATTAAGTTCAGTACTTAGTCAAAAATTTACGAAGAAAGTAATGTCCGTAGGTGCAGTTTTGGTCGTAGTTCTAGGATTCTCCATGTTTCAAAGTGGACTTAGTTTATCAGGTTTCGCTGCAACACCATTTGACCAGTCTACTAGTAGTAACGTAGCTAAGATACAAGATGATGTCCAAATCGTAAATACCACCCTAAATTCTGGCCGATATGAGCCAATAACCGTTCAAGCTGGGATACCGGTGAAATGGATAATTACTGCTGAAAATGGAAGTATAAATGGCTGTAATAATAGAATTTATATCCCAGAGTACGGTATTGAAAAGAAATTTGAAATTGGGGAAAATATAATTGAGTTTACTCCCGAAAAAGCAGGAACATACCGTTACAGCTGTTGGATGGGTATGATTCGAAGTACAATTACCGTTTTAGAAGAAGGACAAACAACTCCACCTCCTGACACAGAAGTACAGGATGATTACACTGGTTCTTATAATGATTTTAATTTAGATGATACAGTTCAGAATAAGGAACCAGCAGGATATCAGATACCGGTAGATAATGTTGTAATTGCTAAGAAAAATGGTGATAAGCAGACGGTAGAAATAAATCTAACAAATTCAGGATTCAGCCCTGCTTTAATCATTATGGAGTCTGGCATTGAAACCGAATGGAACATCCATGCTGAATCATTAAATGAAGGAAATAAAACGCTGTTATTTCCGTTTTATGAATCAGTCCTTCCTCTGAAGGAAGGAGATAACCGCTTGTATGTCTTACCAATTCTTGATTTTGATTTCTCTACTATTGATTATAATTTCTTTGGAATTGTTAAAGTTGTGGATGATATCGATGATATCAATATAGATGCAATAAAAGAACAAGTAAGTAATTATGAGACTTACAAATGGAATTATAATCAGATAGGTAATGGTGGAGGAGGGGGCGCAAGCTGTCATTAAATAAACCATTTACATTTCATATAAATTATTTATAAGCTGACTAAATAAAGTCGACTAGTCAAGGTGGATATTCGCAATCCGCTTATGCTACCAGCTCTACCTCATTGCCACTACATGGTATTTTAAAACAGGCAAGTCCTTACACCCGCTTAAAGTAGCGAGGACTTCCCTGACGAGGTTAAATTAATTGAATAATTTCATTAACATAAAAAAGGGAGATTATAACTATGTCAAATTTGAAAAAAGAAAACAAACAAAGTAAAAAGATTAACTCCACCACAATTATCTTAACACTGGCATTATTGCTATTGGTTGGATTTACAGTAGTAAACAAATTGAATAGCTCAAACGATAAGGAGAAAGCTTCCGCAAGTAATAAACAAGGAAAAACTGTGCTTAATGATAATGGGGATCTTGTTATTACAAAAAGTGATATTTCATCCAAAGCAACATTTTACCCAGTAGAGGTTGATGGAACAAAATTAGAAGTAATTGCGGTAGAAGCTCCCGATGGTACTATCCGAACAGCGTTTAACACATGCCAAGTATGTTTTAGCTCCGGAAGGGGATATTATGTTCAAGAAAATGATGTGCTAAAATGCCAAAATTGTGGTAATCGTTTTAAAACCAGTGAAGTGGAAATTTCAAGAGGTGGCTGTAATCCAGTACCTATTTTCGATGACGAAAAGACTGTAACAGACGATACAATAGTTATATCCAAAGATTTTCTTAATGAGGCTAAACAAATCTTTGCAAACTGGAAGAGTTGATTTTAGCAAGTAATATAGATAATACAAGGAAAAGTTCACTTCGCGAGCTTTTCCTTGTCGCGAATAAGAGAGAAGTTTGAAGACAAGGATACAATTGCTGAATTACTTTTTAAATGATAAACTATAGAAATCTAGTAGAGGGAGGTCAAATATGAAGCAAAAAAATATTCTAGTTGTAGATGATGAGCAAAAGATTTTGGAGGTAGTTTCTTCTTTTCTGGAGAGCCAAAACTATACAGTATTCCAGGCGGAAAATGGAGCAAGAGCATTTGAAATCTTTGAAAAAGAGAATATATCTTTGATTATATTAGACCTAATGCTGCCAGATATCACTGGAGAGGAGATATGTAAAAAAATCCGCAAAACTTCCAGGGTTCCAATTATCATGCTTACCGCGAAAGTTGAAGAAAATAATATCCTAGAAGGTCTGGAAATTGGTGCAGATGATTATATGACAAAACCCTTTCGTTTAAAAGAACTACTTGCACGAGTGAATGCTGTTCTTAGAAGAACGAGTGAAGAACCTGTTCCCCTCTTTGACAAAATTTCTTTTGATAACGATAACTTCATTATAGATTTTGGAAAAAGTCTGGTATTAAAAAATCAGAATCCTGTGAACCTTACACCAACTGAATTTAATATATTATCCACCTTAATTAAATATCCTGGAAAAGTTTTTACGAGAGAAGAACTAATTGAATTTGCTTTAGGAAGTGAGTTTGAAGGTTTTGACCGGGCGGTGGACAGTCATATTAAGAATTTAAGACAAAAGATTGAAGATAATCCCCGTGCCCCTAAATATGTATTAACCATTCATGGAAAAGGGTATAAATTTGGAGGTGATTAAGGTGAAAAAAAAGAGTCTAAAGACACAACTTTCGCTGGCCATCGCTTTAGTTGTTTTGATAACAGTTGCTTTCATTAGCGTATTATCTAATATATTTATTAATGAAAAATTTAAAGACTATATTGCCAGGCAACAAAAGCTACAAACAGAAGATATCGTATCAAGCCTTAGTCAACAATACAACAAGTGGACAAGGACTTGGAATACAGACTTTATTCATACGATTGGAATGTATGCCTTATACGATGGTTTTATCATCAAGGTCTATGAAAACGATGGTACTTCTGTATGGGATGCTGAACAGCATGATATGTCCTTGTGTACACAGGTTATGGCAGATATATCAAAACGGATGCAAAAAAAATATCCAAGAATGAACGGCGAATTTACTACGAAAGAATACAAGTTAAAACAAGGATCGGATGATGTTGGGGTGGTATCTATCAGTTACTTTGGACCTTATTTTCTTAGTGAGAATGACTTCAAGTTTTTAAACGCTCTAAATACTATCCTTGTAAGTATCGGTTCTGTTTCCTTAATGTTTGCTGTTTATATTGGATGGATGCTGGCAAGGAAGATAAGCAGACCTATTACAAAAACGGTGAAAATGACCACAGAAATTGCAGAAGGAAATTATGAGATACGTTTTACCGAACATACAGGAACAAAAGAGCTGGATGCGTTAGTTTCCTCTATCAATAATTTGGCAAGTACTTTAGAAAAACAAGAAGTTATACGAAAACAATTAACTTCTGATGTTTCCCATGAGCTACGTACACCATTGACTACGATTGGAACACATATAGAAGCTATGATAGAAGGTGTATGGGAACCAACAACGGATCGTTTAACAAGTTGTTATGAAGAAATCAATCGTATTACAAATCTTGTGAAAGATCTAGAGCAACTTTCAAAAGTAGAAAATGATAATTTAAAGCTTAACATAACTTCCGTTGATATATCAGAGGTTATTGAAACTATAAAGGGTAACTTCGAAACAGAACTATATAACAAAAGTTTGAATGTATCAGTGGTAGGGACTGCTGGAACTATACCAGTAGACAAAGAACGAATAAGTCAGGTAATTATAAACCTATTATCAAATGCAATAAAATACACACCAGACTTTGGTAAAATAGAAATCACTTTAGAAGACTACGAAACAAGTCTTGTTATCCAGGTGAAGGATAATGGAATTGGAATACCAGAAGAAGAGTTACCATTTATTTTTGAACGTTTTTATCGAGCAGATAAATCAAGAAATAGAAGAACCGGGGGAGCAGGAATAGGATTAGCAATTGTAAAATCTGTTGTTCATGCTCATGGTGGAAAGGTCGAAGTATCCAGTAAATTAGAGACAGGAACTGTTTTTCGAGTTTTATTACCAAGAAAGTAGACAGGTATAACTTACTATAATTAATTATATTGAGCTAAAAAGGTAAGAGATTGCTTACTATATTTTTAAAGTCATGCGTTTTAGTTTACGCATGACTTTTTTGATATATTTTTTCTATATTTGTCATATTATGTATACACAGTATCTATTGTTTGTTATAATAATTGAATTATAAAGTATTATATTTTATAGAACCATTACTGGATAAGATTTATAATATAAGGAAAGAAGGGGCTTAACATAGAAAACGATATGTTATTTACCTAACTAATATTTAAGAGGAGATGTATATGAAGAAAAAAATGGCCTTATTGCTTTGTTTTGCTTTCATAATACAACTGCAATTTGTAGGTTGTAAAAAAGCACCTGACGCAGAGGTAAGTCAAGTAAAGGACAATGAAATTACAAATGAATTAGAAGAATATTCAGATCCAGGAAAGAAAGAGGAGGAGAAGAAGGAAGAAAATATTATCCTCACTACCAATGATTTAAAAAATAATTATTCTACTTCCGAGACCTATGCGGAACCGTTGTATGGACTGCAAAAAGAGGAGATTATCTCTTGTCCTGTTCAATTTAATCTGCCAGAAGGTACTGAACTTACTGAATATGCTAATGTTTATTTAGATTCTACTTTAACCATACCAGCCGGTGCTGAGATCTCCTATGATAATAACACACAAACAATTAATCTAGCACCTCCTAGAAAACCTGTTTATCAGCCGGTAACCACAATGTTTTCTATCGTTAAGAATGAAGGGTGGGGCTATGCCAATACATATTATCTAGCTTATTTCTATGATTTAAAAACAGGAGAAAAGCTAGAAAAACCACAAATCACTATTTTTACCATTGAAAGAGAATTAAAGACTCCATTTCTTAAATATGAGATTAAAGATGGAAGCGTACGTTATTACTGGGATGAGGTTCCAGGAGCGGAGAATTATGTCCTTAGCTTTGTTAAGAAAGATGAAATTCAGTTTGATTTTCTTTCCTTTAAAAAAGTAGTTGATTCCGAATACGTCGATAAAGACATTTTGG
>DPVV01000298.1 GCA_003526525.1 Lachnoclostridium phytofermentans
TAATGAATTCTTCTCCTATTTTTATTTAATAAATTCTTCTCCTATTTCTATTTTAATAATTTCTGATTTCTATTCAATGAGTTCTTCCTTAATTTTCTATGTAATAAGTTCTGCATTGATTTCTACTCAATGAGTTCTTCTATGATTTTCTATTTCTTTAACCCTTTCTCAAATAAATCTACACTCCTATCCCCTCTAGATAATCTACCGCTAATCTGTCTTGAGCGGTCAATAGAAATTTCAATATATATTAACTAATCTTTTTGTAAATACTTTAATTGTTACCAATGTTTTAAATATTATTAATTTTGAACTGTACTACTTGTATTAATACACTTAATATGCTATAGTCATTCTAGTCGTTTCCATCTTGGGATACATAGGTTGTCATGAATACATGTGAATTATTTTTCCTAACAATTTACGATCGGAAAGACAAACAAGTATGAATAATAATGGAAAGGAGTTCAAGTATGTTTCAAGTGAATCTTACCTCTAAAGTTCCAATTTATGAACAACTTTCAGGAAAAATTATGGAACTAATGATGAAAGACGTTTTACATGAGAATGACCAATTACCAAGTGTAAGAGCCTTAGCAAAAGAACTAGGTATTAATCCAAATACAGTACAAAAAGCGTATCAAGAGCTAGAACATAATGGTGTCATCTATTCTGTTGTTGGGCGTGGTAGTTTTATTGCACCATTAAAAGATACGTCTCTGAAAGATAAAGCAATGAAGAACTTTGACGAAGCTGTGCTTGATGCGCTCTCCAAAGGCCTCTTAAAAGAAGATTTAATAAATAGAATTGAGGTGATCGAAAATGATCGAATTTAAAAATGTTACAAAACGCTTTGGTGGCGACTTATCACTTGATCAAATCAGCTTAACAATTGAGGATGGTACCGCATTCGGATTATTAGGTTCGAATGGTGCTGGTAAGTCCACACTCTTACGCTTGCTTAGCGGTATCTATAAAGCAGACGAGGGCGAAGTGCTGATCGATGAAGCTTCCGTTTATGATAATATACAAGCAAAGTCAGATATGTTCTTTATCAATGATGAAACTGTGCAATATCAAAACATGACTATAGTTGAACTAAAAAATCACTACAAGATATATTATAGAAATTTTAATGAAGAAGTATTTAAACGCTTAGTAGAGGTAACAAAATTACCAACAGATAAAAAAATGTCAACATTTTCAAAGGGTATGAAACGACAGGCCGTTTTTATTATTGGACTTTCTTCTGGTACGAAATATCTGTTAATGGATGAAGCATTTGATGGATTAGATCCAGCAATGAGAATTATTGTGAAGCGTATCTTAGTAGATGAAATGCTTGATCGTAAACTTACACTAATACTTTCCTCCCACAACTTAAAAGAGGTAAATGATATTTGTGACAATGTTGCGCTACTTCATGAAGGTAAACTTCTATTTAGCAAAGATTTACAGAGTGTATATGAAGGATTTCATAAAATTCAAGTGGCATTTTCAAGAGATTATTCTGTGGAGGATTTTGAAGGATTGTCTATCGTTCAAAGTGAAAAGATCGGAAGTGTAATAACCATGGGGGTACGTGGCGATATCGAAGAAATCAAGACCTATTTATCTCACTTTCGTCCGATCCTACTCGAGGAAATTCCACTAACACTGGAAGAAATATTTATCTATGAAATGGAGGCAAACGGATATGACGCAAACGGCATCGACCACTAGCTTTTTTCGCAGTAGTTTAAAAGAAAAGTTAAAAAATAAACGCTTTTGGACCATACTAATTATTACAAACCTCCTATCTGGACCATTGTTTGTTTTAAATAATTATTATTATGATATTCAATCACGTAGTTCCTTATGGATTAGTATCTTAGCATCAATTGTAGTAGGTGCCTTAGCTTTGGTAATACCACTTAATTTATTTGATTATCTCTATCAAAAGACAAAAATTGATGATGTTTTAAAATTACCACTTACCAGGAGGGAGTTATTCTTTAGTGATTACCTAAGCGGCCTAATCCTATATATCATTCCTATCTTTGGACAATTTATAATTAGTATGATATTACTTCTGTTACGTACAACAAAATTTGTTAATTATTTTTTAAAAAATAATGTAACCATGGATGACTCCTTCCATAAAGTGTTACGCTTAGCCTTCTTTACTTACCTGTTTATTATGATAGGACTAATATTCCTATATACCCTAACAGTACTGGTATTAAGTTGTGTTGGGAATACTTTCGAAGCTATAACTGCTAGTTTATATGTAAATCTACTAATACCGGGAGTAATCTATTCCGTAGGGTATCTTTTACTAAATCGTTTGTTTGGAATTAGTTTTCGTATCTTGTTTCAGCGATTGATTTATTTTACCAGTCCGGGAGGTATACTCTTATACCTTGGTACTAATCTTAATCGTCTACTTTATAGTGCAACTGGATTATGGACACTTTTCTTAGCATTTTTGATGACTCTTGCTATGCTTTGGTTATCTTATCGAAACTTTATACGTAGAAAAGCAGAAAGCGTAGGTACCGGATTTGTGAACCGTATCTTCTATTACTTTATTATGACCTCACTAACGTTTTTATTAGCTGCTTACTTCTACCAGATGAATATTAACTTTATAACAAGCCTATCCTTATTGGCATTTATCTTCTTAACGTTTGAAGTGATCACAAATCGAGGTTTTCAAAAATTCTATCGTTCCATCGTTCGATTTGCGATAATTTCTGCTATAGCAGGTTGTAGTATTTTTGTTGTTGATAAAACGGAATTATTCGGTATTGTTTATCGAACCACTGACATTACAAATATAAATTCTGTAACCATACGTTATAACGGGGCTCTTGATCCTGAAACTAATACTTATGATTATTCTGTTACGCTGAAAGATCCAGAGAATATTAAAGCA
>DPVV01000050.1 GCA_003526525.1 Lachnoclostridium phytofermentans
TAATTTACAAAAAGTGACAGCTTGCTTATATCATGTTAATAATGAAGTGGAGGAGTAGCTCATTGAAACGAATATCTGTAGATAAATTAGTAGGCGGAGAGATCGTTGCAAAAGAAATTGCAACAATCCACGGTCTTGTTATCATTCCAGTTGGATCAAAGATCAAAAAAGAGTATATCCGAAAATTAAAAGAGCTACATATTGACTGGATTTTTATTGAGGAAGTGAAAGAACAAAAAATAGATAATCTAGTACAAGGTACAGTAGAAGCCCAGGTTGAAAAAAAGATTTTAGAAGAATGTGTTGGACAGATTAAGAATACAATCGAACGTTATACATGTTGCGCAAGTAATGAATTAACTGGCGTAGTGGATGTTGCAAATCATATCATTCAAGAAATATTAGAACAACCAAATGTAATGTACAACGTTTCTACAATACGGGAAAAGAATCATTCTACCTATACCCATAGCGTCAATGTATCAACTCTAGCAGTGTTAATAGCTTTAAAGCTAAAATTGCCTCAGAAGAAGATACAAGAAATTGCTATAGGATCTTTGCTTCATGACTTAGGAATGTCCTATTTACCATTTGATTATGAAAAAATAGATATAGACGAATGTGATGAAAAGCAATTAACCGAGATTAAAAAGCACGTATTAACAGGATACACCATGGTGAAAGATGAGGAGTGGCTATCAAATACAGCGAAGGAAATTGTTCTAAGCCATCATGAGCGAGATGATGGAAGTGGTTATCCAATGCATCTGACAAGTGATAGGATTAGTTTAGAAACGAAAATTGTGGCTATCTGCGATGAGTTGGATCGTGCTGTTTACAGTGATCACAGGCTAAAATACAAAGTCCATCATGTTATCGATAATATAATGAGTAAAGCAGGAATACTATTTGATTTTAAAGTAGTGAATGCATTTGTTGAAGTTGTAGCAGTATATCCAATAGGAACGTACGTTCTATTAAATACGGAAGAAATTGGTATAGTAATAAGTCAAAACTATCGTATGCCAACCCGTCCAGTAGTACAAGTGTTAGGTATAAAAGAATTGGATTTAAGTAAAAAGGGAAGAATCGTAGATTTGTCACAAGAACTAACAACTTATATACGTGACACAATTGAGGAGTGATGCCAAAATGATAGTTACTATATTCCCTAGTTGCTAAGATTACATTAATATGATATAACTAAGAAATGGAGTTTTCACATAGAATGAAATACAGCAAAAAGAAAGTTATTGGGTGAATTAATGCATAGTTTTTTAAGGGCAATAGGATTTAGTAAATTAAATAATAGAATACAAGTGGAAGACTTAATTCATAAAGTAGTGGAACAAGCTACAGACAAGCATAGATATAGTTTTGAGGATAATACTGTTGTTGCAGAATTATCTTATGAATTTGCAGAAGGAATAGGGATAACGGTACGCGGTGAGTACGATGAGAATGACCAATTCCATGTTGAACATTATTATCCTTATTTTCATGGTCAAAATGTTAGTACAAGGGAAGAGGTCTTTATCAGTAAAAGAGTTGATACAGATGCTTATACCGGAATGTGTGATGACTATCGTCTAGGTGTATCTCTTATCTTTTATTTGCAGAATGTCATTGACTATTTATCAATAAAATCGAAGAGAGATTCTATCGGACTTCGATCAATTACATTGTCTGGATTAGCCGCGGAGGGAAAGATATTACTTCCCGTAGAAAAGACGGAGCATCAGATGAGAAGCAGTACTGCAGATATGAAATATCGTAATCAGTTGATTGCAGAAGCTAAAAAAGGAAACCAAGAAGCAATCGATAGCCTAACAATCGATGATATTGATATGTATGCCATGGTTTCTAAAAGAGTTAAAAAGGAAGATATTTATTCTATCGTAGAAACTTCATTTATTCCATATGGATCTGAGTCTGATAACTACACGGTCTTAGGAACTATTATAGAATGGAGAGAAGTAAAGAACGAAGAAACAAAGGAAATTCTCTATGTAATGCAACTCGAATGCAATGCATTAACCTTTGAAGTATGTATTAATAAGGAGGATTTATTTGGAGAGCCACAAGTAGGAAGAAGATTTAGGGGAACGATTTGGATGCAAGGAATGGTTGACTTTATCGGATAATTTGAATATAATAAATATTGTGACATCCAAGTCCCCATAGTTAAACGGATATAATAAATCCCTCCTAAGGATTAGTTACAGGTTCGATTCCTGATGGGGACGTAATAGGCTGTAGGTTAGATACCTACAGCTTTTTTAATTTGTCCTATAGATAGAAATCTGAGAAGACTAGAGTGGTAAAACTAATCTGTTCTATCTTATTGATATAAATATTGCAAATAAGATAAAAAATAAAACAAATATCATAAAATTGCGGAAATTATCCGATAACTATATCATCGGAACAAAAATGTTCCGATGATCAGATTGACGGTGCAAAACTCGCACCTTTTATCAGAAGTTGAAAGGATAACTTCTGATAAGCAATATGATATAATTACAATACAGACATAGCTGATAAAACAGCGCAGGAGGGGTACGGATTGAAGAGTAAAAAATCAAAGGTTATTTATATTATCTTCTTTGTTGCAGCCGCTTTTTTTGCAGCATTTATCTTAATTGAATTCCATAAGGATTATCTGGCAGTAGCGCTTGCCGCTGTTTTAATGTTGATTGCTGCTTATTTTCTAGTAGATAAGATAGAGCATGATATCTACCAAAAATATCAACTTGATCAATATGATTTCGACGATAAGTTTGAACAAGCTATGTTTGAAATGAAACGTAATTATACAAAAATTGAAAGGTTAGAAAGAGCAATATATAAAGCAGCCGGGGAAGAGAGTGAGGAAGAAGTTCAAAGTGTTTCTATGCTTGATATTTTAGCTCGCCTCGAATCCTTTGAAAAAAACATACAAAAAGAACAAGAAGAGAATACAAAATTGCTTCGTCATGGAATTAAAGCATTGGTTCAATATAGTAGAGAGAATGCTCGTCAAGTAGCATTAAATACGAATGAAAATACTCAGTCTACTCTAAAGGAAATTAATAATGTTGTTTCTATGTTGGAGGGAGCATTACCGAATCTTCTTAAGAACCTTCAATTAGGATTGGAAGAACAAATTGTAACATTGAATAATGAGTATCATAATGAAATAAAAGACATGACAAATAAATTGGATCAAATTAATAACTTACTACAAGGTATAGTAGAGAGTGATAAAAAAAGAATAGAGTAAGAAATGGAAAGGTCAGTACTATGAAAAGTGCTGACCTTTTGTAAAACAGTTTAGATTTCTATTCGATATAATCTTCACGATAATTTCTGCGCATAGAATCCATTCGGCGTTTATGATTCTCATGATATCTTCTACGACGTTTCCTATGAGGCAATTCAATAAAAAGTATATAGTATCCAATCAAAAGAACTATAACGGTAGCTGTAGCTCCGAGAAGTATTGGTTTTAATACGGAAGAGCCTTGTTTTTTTGAATCTTTTTCATGAGTGGATTTTGAATCTACTGGTACATCTTCAGAAGATCCTGAACCAAGGGTTACATTCGTTTCAGAGTCTTTAAAAACAAGTTCAGGAGGAATCAAGTAATCAGGCCATTGTGCATCAAACGCTGCTTTCGTTAAAGGATATTCTTTATTATAGTATAAAATATCAGTTGCTCCAACATATTTTCCTGCATAGGAATAGGAGATTTGTCCCACAACATTATTACCGTGAACGAATTCTTTTACCGGAGTATAAGTTATGGTTTTATCAGCATCTTTATAATTGGCTGTCACTGGTAAAACCACGTTACTATTTGAGCTTAAGCGTAGTGGGCTTTGCTCTGGTTTAACAAAGGCAGGAAAATCTTTAAATAAAGATGTAAAACCAGAATTATTTATATTTTCAGTATCTTCAATACGATATAGAGCATAATTATCAAATGCAAAATCAAGGATTTTTGCAGTATCCTCATATGCGTGCAAACCTGTATCAACATGTAGAACAACCGCAATTAAGGTCAATCCATTACGCTCGGCATAAGTAACCAATGTTGTTTTAGCTTCTGCTGTACCACCAGTCTTTCCTCCAATAGCACCATCATAATTTAAAGTTTTACGAATAAAACGGTGATGATTTGCCAAAGGGCGTGCTACATTTTTATTAGTAGCTGGCATGGTATAAGTACGACTACCTGTAATGGTACGAAATTCAGGTAGCATAATTGCTGCACGGCTGATTAGTGCCATATCATAGGCACAAGTATAGTGGTTATCATCATGGAGACCATTAGGATTAACGAAATTAGTATTAACGCTTCCAAGCTCTTTTGCCCTGGCATTCATCATTGCAGTAAAATCAGTCATTGAACCTTTTGCAACATGCTCACCGACACCGTAAGATACTTCATTCGCAGATTCTAACATAACAGCGTATAAAGCATCTTTTAAGGATACGGATTCACCTTCCACAAGACCAATTCGGCTACTATTAAAATCAACATCCCATTCTGCAGCATGTGACATCGTCATAGTTTCATTTAAATTACAATTTTCTATAGCTAGTAAGGTCGTCATAATCTTAGTGATACTAGCAGGATAGTGTTTATCATAAATATCTTTCTCATATAAAATTAAACCGGTGCTAGCTTCCATGACAATAGCAGCGTCGGCATATACTTCTGGCCCGGTTGGCCAGGCAAAATCAGACACATCAACAGTTGACGGAACATTTTCTTTATTTGTATTGGTATCCGCATAGGCTGAGGCAGGAGAAACCGTTAATAATACAGTTACTGTAATTGCAAGGAGCCTACGGAAGTATTTTCTAAAATTAACCTTCATAAAATCCTCCGAATCTATGTGAAAAAGCGTTTGAAAAGCGGTCGAAAAGTGATTGTAAATAAACGACAAGACCCCGATCAAGAAGACTTGACGGGGTGCCCGTATATTGGTATTATAAAGTATTTTTATGCATGTCGCAAGTTAAAATACTATAAATCATGGAAACAAAAAACTATTCAAAACCTTTTTGACCATAATATGAGTTTGGACCATGTTTTCGAAGGTAGTGTTTGTCCAGTAAATCCTGTTGCATGGAAGGGCAGGTGGTAGTCATATGATTACTTTGATAGAGTAGAAGTGTATGCCAAGCCATCTGAGCTACTTCCTCTAAAACAATCGCATTTTCCACAGCTTTCATAGCACTGTTACCCCAGGTGAATGGACCGTGACTATGAACGAGAACGGATGGAACCTGATATGGATCGACGTTATGTTCTTCAAAGGTATCAATGATAACACTTCCCGTTTCTTTCTCATAAGATCCTTTAATTTCATTTTTGGTCATTTTACGAGTGCATGGTATGGAACCGTAAAAGTAGTCTGCATGGGTAGTACCAAGTGCAGGTATGGAAGCACCTGCTTGTGCAAATATAGTTGCAAATCGTGAATGAGTATGAACAATACCACCAAGATCAGGATATGCATTATATAATTCTATATGAGTTGGGGTATCGGAAGAAGGATTTAGGGCACCTTCCATTACATGTCCTTCTAGGTCTACCACAACCATGTCCTCTGGTCTCATATTAGTATACTCAACTCCGGATGGTTTAATTACAATATACCCTGTATCTTTATCCCTGGCAGAAACATTACCCCATGTTAATGTAATTAATCCGTGTTTCGGTAACATCATATTAGCTTGATAAACTTCTTCTTTTAACTTTTCTAACATTTTAATTCTCCCTGTTATGTATAATAAAATGAGTATCTGTCTTTATTATAGTATATGCAATTATTGAAGTAAAGGAAGTATGATACTTATGTGGCAAAGATGTCCCTAAATTGTAGTTAAGTAAGTAAATGCATCGATATTTTCTAAAATAAACCAGAGATAGAGCTATACAAAATTAGCAATATATGCTATAATTGTTGTATAAATTCAGAGTATTTTATATAAATGTTACAAAACTATATAGAATACGAAGTATAGTATGACTTATAAAAGACTAGACGAGAGGAGAAAACATTATGAAGCTTACAAACTTAATTTCAAAAGGACAGAAAGCTAGTGTTTATCGCAATGGAGATAATGCAATTAAGGTTTTCCATAAGGAAACAAACAAAACGGACGTACTTAATGAGGCATTGAATACAACCAGAGTAGAGGAAACGGGTCTAGCAATTCCATGTATTAGTGAAGTTGGAATTGAAGATGGACAATGGTCAATTACTATGAATTTTATTGAGGGAAAGACCTTAAGTCAGTTAATAAAAGAAAATCCGGAGAAAAAAGAAGAGTACATAAATCAAATGGTTGACCTTCAACTTGAGATTCATTCTAAGAGAGCACCATTGTTAAATAAATTAAAAGATAAGTTAATTCGTCAGATTAATAGCCTTGAGATGTTAGACAATATTAAAAAATACGATTTGTTAACTAGATTAGATGGTATGCCAAAGCATGTGAAGTTATGCCACGGTGATTTCCATCCTAATAATATTATCCTATCGAATGATAAGATGTATGTGATTGACTGGGTACATGCTACACAGGGAAATGCAAGTGCGGATACGGCTAGGACCTATTTGTTGTTTGCCTTAGAAGATCAAAAACTTGCAGATTATTATCTAGATGTATTTTGTAAAAAGAGCAAAACTGAGAAATGTTATGTTCAGACTTGGTTACCAATTGTAGCAGCAGCTCAGTTAAGTAAAAATAAGCCAGAAGAGAAAGAGCTACTAATGAAGTGGTTAGATGTTGTAGAATATGAATAGGTAATTAATAATAATTTATAGGTAATGAGTAATGAATAATGAGTAATAAGTAATAAGTAATA
>DPVV01000483.1 GCA_003526525.1 Lachnoclostridium phytofermentans
AAATTCCTATAGCTTTGCATGCAGTCTGCTTCATGTTATTAATTTCTTTATAAATTGAGTCAAATCTAACACTCTTTATTTTTTTCCACTTAACAGATTCTTTCTTTAATAAGTACTTGTCAAGTAAGTAATCCAAATTATATATTGTACCTTCGATATTCCAATTTTCTGTATCAATTCTAATCCATTTATATGTAAAATTCTGATATAAATTATCTAATACCTTTAATTCAAAATTAGGATTGGATACACATACACTTGCGGTGATCCAAATTACCTTTAAAGCATAATAAAAAAACCAAATAAAATTCAAAATATTTAGACTTTTTATTCCGAAGTAAATTTCATAAGAATTTAAATTATGTAAAATTGCTGTTAAGTAGTATATTATGTATGATAATACTATCAGAAAAAGCATTCTAAAAATTTTTTCTCGTATTTTAAAATAGTCAAAGATATCTGTAATTCCAAATGTGATAAAATGTTTTTTATTAACAGAGGCTGCAATACCAATAATTGCAAATAATCCAATAAAAGTATTTAATAATAAACTCGGTATCTCATTAATGTAAACTCCCGTACCTTCCCATATATTTGGACCTTTTTCATAAATAAAAATTGATAAAGTTAATAACAACATTGCACTAGCTAGAAGAGAACTAAAGAAAATTGAATTATCTCCGATATCCCATTTCGATGAATAATTTATAAATTCCTTTTTCCTTCCCCAGTAGTACTTTTTCAAATGAGCTATATTTTTTTCATTTAATATTCTTTTATTGTAATAATAGCAAATAAACAAAAACATTAAATTTCCGATAAAAATAATCCCTAACAGAAGCAAATATCCTAACATTTAATTTTCTCCTTGTTTTTCCCCAAAAATAATGGCAAGACTTTTTAATCTTGCCATTATTCCACTAGTGTTTTGCAGCTTTATGAATTGCCATAGTAGTTCCTGCTTTACTCTTAGCACTTTTAGTTGATGAATTACTAGCTAAGGTTTTAGCTGCTGCACCGACCTTTCCACCATGATGTACCGCCATGTCATCCCCCCTTTGCAAGTTCTCCTTGCAAAAGTAAATCCAATTTGATATATTAAAATTGCTTATGTTTTAATGTTAAAAGATATACTTTTACAAGGGATCCAGACTTATTGTCTGGCTTTCTTTATGTTAAGAGCTTCCTCTAAACATCAATTATTTCTTGGCTTAATAGATATTGTTACTTGTGGGCTATTCTTTTCTACTAAGGTACCTTTTTTTAACCCAAGTAATGCTTCTACATCATCTGGATATAATGTTAATCCATATTGAGTTGATAATTCTTCTAGAAACTCATTTGGTGTAAATACTTTTTTATCCATTAGAATGTTTATTGCTTGTTTAATTACTGATGGTTCTGCAGTTGTTAACTCTGTATCTAAAGGTTCTACTTTACGAATTCCTTGCTTTTGCATATTCCGCATCAACCTACTATAATCATCAGACGTAATTATTTCCAAATCTTTTGCTCGACGTATCATTGCTGCAATGGATACTTTCCATCTTTTTTTTAACTCTACATAATATGATAGATTTGTTGCATAAGCTCTTACATCTTCTATAAATTCTTCTTCAGGTAAAAGAAATGCGGATGCAAAAGCATGCGCCTGCATTTCCATTTCCTTGAAATCTTCTTTGTCTATACTCTCCAAATCCTCAAACCAGTTATGCAATAATATGTGTCCTAACTCATGAGCTACATCAAAATGAATCCTTGCGGCTGTACGCTTATTTTTAGAATATCCAATTAAATAAGTTTCTGTATCTTCCGCCATAATTTTATGACTAAAAGCGTCTACATCTCCAGTAGACGTTTCAAACTCCATAACGATCATTCCGTTAGCTTCAACTAAATAAATAATATTATCTATTGGTTTATTTCCCAAGCCCCAAAATTCTCTCAATATAATAGCAGCCTTTTGAGGGGATGTTCCTTCCGGTATAAAAGGAAGATTTAGCTTATGAAAGCTCAAATATTCATTCATCATTTGAAAAATAACTGAAATGAACCCTATTTTATCTTCCTGTTCAACTCTATATTTCTTATTTGTTGTTAATAGTGATCTGAAATAGGTTGTGCTTCCATTAAGATTTACTTTATTATCTTCCAAAAAAAACTTTACAGGAAATCTCAATACCTCACTAAGTTTTTGCACAGTTGTAAATTCTGGATTGTCCAACTTTCCATTTTCATACATTGAAATCGTTTGTCTATTAAGCATGGCTTCATCAGCTAATTGTATTGCTGACAATTGTCTCCATATCCGTGCTATTTTAAGGCGCTCACCATTAAACCGCTTTTCTCCTTCAATTGGGTTAAACTGAATAATGTTTCCCATACTAACCGCTCCTTAATTCATATTTTTTTCACGCTCATCTCTCTTTTCTTTATAATCCACCAGAACACGCTGACCAATTTTTTCTTTAGCTTTTTGTTTTAATGGCAATTCCGGCATCTTAAGAGCTTTTTCATTATTATCAACTATATCGACAACTACAGATTCGGAATGAGTAATATAACTTGTCCATTTCTCCTCCGCAACAATCTGTAACTTGCTATTTAATATGCAGCACTTAACTGATATTAATTCCGAATTATACTCATCAAATAATATTATTGCATGACGTTTTATTATATTTGAATCTATTTGAATGTCTTTAAAAATTTCTTGTACTATATTATTTATTTCAGTGCTTTCAAATTGAACACATTTAAACATACTTATCTGTCCATCTGTATCCAAATCAATATTGAAAGAATGAACTAATGCATCAATATAATGAGCTTTTCTTCTCTTTTCTTGCTTTTTACTCAATTCCTTAAATCTATCTTCACGCATTAACGTATATAAATAGCCATTTTCTTTGTCTATAAGTGGAACCATATACCATGCACTCCGATGTGCATATTCAGCTGTTATTCTACTATCAGAAAAAGTTGAAATGATATTTCGATTTATAAAATCCCATTTAAGAATACGTTTTCCGTTAGATACTTTTTCATGAATACCCTCTCGTCTTAAGCAGGCTAATAAATCATCACCGATTGCATTCTCTAGACACTTAACTATATTTTTCTTAACCTCTTCTTTCAATTCACACGCTATAATATCCAATATGTACACCTCCATTCTAATATAAATATATTATAGGACATTTTTATTTTTTTGTCAACTGGAATTCCACTTCTAAAAAATTATGTATATTGTAATGCTTGATTTATATCTTTTTAAATACTTTAATAGCCGTTTATATGATTTTTTTCTATTTAAAACTGTTAACTCATTCTCTTTCTGATAAACCGAAATTTTGCTTTATGTGCGTAGTACTCTTTTACCATTAACTAAAACCTTAGTTCGTCATACATATACCAACACTATCTATTGACTTGTGGGCATTAGAAAACAAAGATATTAATGGAATCCTATATATCATGGGAGGTGATCATTCTTATCGCGTCTTCCCTTTTATTGATATTAATGTAATACATGATAATCCAAAGGTATTTATGGGATATTCTGATATAGCATCATGGACTACATTATTTGCAGTCGCTGGCGTCATGTCATATTATGGCCCAAATCTTCTTACACCAATTGCTCAACCTATAAAACTTGATGATTATACAATGCAAGCCATTAGAAAATGCTTATTTAGCAAAGATAAAATTGGAGAAATTAAGCCATGTGATTCCTATACCAATATTGAATGGAGAAATGTATCCGAAAACGACATTATATGGACCAAAAATACTGGTTATAAAATACTTCAAGGGAAAGGAAAAGCCCAAGGAAGATTATTTGGTGGTTGTGGAGCCCCAATAAGGCAGATTATGGGTACAAAATACTTCCCTAAACCAGAATTTTTCAATGACTGTATTCTCTTTTTAGAAATCGGCTCACAATATGGCAGCTTATTAGCTGGCTTGCATGAACTACGTGCTTTGGATGCGGCTGGACTTTTTAAACATGCAAATGCACTGATCACAACTCATTTGAATGAAGATGAAGAAGAAATGTTACTAAAATTTCTAAAATATGAAGCTAATAGAGAAGACCTTATTGTATTGGAAAATGTTGATTTTGGCCATCGTACACCAATAACAGTAATCCCGGTAGGCGCGATGGCAGAAATTGATTGCGATAAAGTTTTATTTAATATAATAGAATCAGTTGTAAGTTGATCTCTATTATAGTATATGCAAATACAGTGGTACTCATTTTGTTGAAGTGTACTAGATATTCAGTAATTATTTTTTATTGCTATTTTAAATAATTGTGATAATATAAAAATTGGAAATTATAAAGGATAAGTAGGATTTACTACTACTAATGGAGATTACATATGAAAATTGAAACAAATGATTTAATTATTCGCAGTTATGAGTTGAGAGACGAAAATGATTTATGCGAATATATGTTACAGCGAGTTAATGCTGAATTTGAGGCGTATCCAGATTTTACTAGTGATAAAGCAAAAGAAGAACTTGAATATAGAATGCAAAGCGATGAATTCTATGCAATTGAGTTAAAAAATGAACATAAGGTTATCGGAAATATTTATCTAGGAAAAAGGGATTTTAATACAAGAGAACTCGGCTATGTATTAAATGAGAACTATCAGCATAGGGGCTATGGTAGTGATGCCAGCAAAGCGATGATAGAATATCTGTTTAATCAAGGCGTTCATAGAATTTATGCAGAATGCGCACCTCAAAATCCACCTTCATGGAAGTTAATAGAAAAGGTTGGAATGAAACGTGAAGCGTATTTTAGAAAAAACGTTTCTTTTCATAAAGACCAAAACGGAAACCCTATCTATTGGGATACCTATGTGTATGCGATATTAAATCCAGAGGAAGAAGTATAATGAATTATCGTCATAGAAACAATTGTAAGCTACGTAAATGAATGCTCTAATAGGTGATGTTATAAAATAATGAAAGATTTTTAATGTGACATAAATTGAGCCTTGAATTCGGCCCTCATCTCATACTTACTTTTAAAAGCGATAACCTAAAAATATCTATGGTTTTCGCTTTTTTCTTGCTTAAAAATTTAAGTACTCGGTGTGCACTTATACTAGTAATGTACTCATTTACACTAGAACTACTGCTTGTCAATCATCTCTTCCACTACTATTTCTTGACTTCCCATATTAGGAAAATTATACTAAGAGAAATAGGTAATTATAGGATAACACTAATTATATCAAGATTAGGAACATAACCAAATCAGGAGAGGGTTCATGAAGACTATATTAGAAGAAGAAAGATTTCATTTTATATCAGATGAAAACAAAGCATTTATTTTAGCATTTAACGATGAGATTACAAAACTCGGGTATGATTTTGGCGGTAACATAGGAAGTGGCTTTTGTTGGGGAAAATATATGATTATTTATTCAAAAAGCGGCGTTAAAAGTAAACAAGTTGCTGCCAGAATATACATAAGAGAAAACAGTATTATTCTCCGTGTTTTCTTAAATAAAATTGATAAGCATCGTGAATATATTGAAAATTCTAAGAGTTTTATAAAGGACGTTTTTACTAGTGATTATGGTACATGCAAGCATTGTCATAATGAAAAAGATGGGACTTGCAAATTCAGAAAATCTTATAGCTTAGATAATAAATTCATTGAAAAATGCAATGGTTTTACCTTTGAATTTTTGGAACCAAACCTAGATAAATTATCGGACTATATCGATTTACTAAGAGAATTTTACCCTGTTAGACGATCACGTACCGTATCTTAATACAAGTTTAAAAACTAACTAACACAACAGTGAACAGATGAGCTTTTAGGGTATTCAAACTAAATTATTTTGCATTAAACTGTACAAACCCATCTGGTATAGGCGTGTGTACAGCTTGTAATTATATGCATTTAATACCCATGATTCTGCTCTTCCTAAAGGAGGAAATAGTATGGTTATTTTAATTACTGGTAGCTCTCACACCGGAAAGACTGCACTCGCTCAAAAGTTATTAAAAAAATACGAATTCCCGTATTTATCACAAGACCATTTAAAAATGGGATTAATCAGAAGTGGATTTAGCACATTAACACCAGAAGATGATGTCGAAGATATCATTCAGGTTCTTTGGCCTATCACCAGAGAAATAATTAAAACATGTATCGAAAATAAACAAAATTTAGTCATTGAAGGATGTTACATTCCGTTTGATTATAAAAAGGATTTTAAAGATGACTATTTAAAGTATATTAAATTTAATTGTCTTATATTTAGTACAAACTATATCAATAAACACTATGAAGTTATTATGAAACATGCAAGTATTATAGAATGTAGAGATGAAGATGATGCCAAATATTGTACAAAAGAAATGCTACTTAGAGAGAATTCACTCAATCTAGAGAAATGTATAGAATCAAATAACGAATATACTTTAATTGATAATAGATATGATGTTGATATAGTATTATAAAATTGTATTATGAAAAGAAATACAGGTGAGTGAACTTGCTTAGAGAAAGAAGGTATATTATGAATCAATCAGATATTAGATTCGAACAATTAAAAGAAAAGGACTTTAATAATGCACGAGAAATACTAAAACAGGATAATGATTCAGGTGATGATCTTCTAAGAGAGCTTTCCAATGAGCCAGAATCGCTTACCGCAGCTTTTTTAGGCGATAATCTTGTAGCATTAGCTCAAATAGAAAAGACTGTACCACAATCTTATTTGGTTGTATACGTAGCACCTAATTTTCGTAGACAGGGTATAGGTTCTGAAATCGTAAAGTATGCAGAAAATATGCTACTGGTAGGTGGAACACAATCGATCATGAGCGCAATTCATGCGGATAATGATTCCTCTCTTACTTTTGCGAGAAAGCACGGATATAACAACTACTACTCTTCTACATTTATGCAACGAACTGGTGAGCCTTTTCCTATAGAGGCGATTCCGGTAAGGCCTTATACGGATGAAGATTACCTTGCTAGTCAAGCTCTCTACGCAGAGGCATTTCATGAAATGCGTGTTCGCGTCGGTAGCTTTCCTAATTCAGTAATTGCCAAGCCTAGCGAAAATAACCGAAAATCATGGTATGAGGATTCTAGCAACCGCTTTGTTTACGTGGAAAATGGTGAAATTGCCGCACATGGACATTTACACGGTAATGAGCTCGGAAGCATTTCCGTACGTACAGACTTGCAAGGTCGTGGAATTGGTAAAAAGTTTATTATGTATTTATGTAATGAACTATATCAACGTGGGTATGAAACTGTTGAACTTTGGTGCGTTGTAGGGAATTATGCTAGAAATATTTATGACAGTCTTGGTTTTAAAGAAAAGTACATAGCAGAATTTCAGCACAAAACATTACAAAAATAAATCATGGTAATGCCATCTACTTTCATATCCTTCAATCCACTGTACTCGTATCCTTACAATTCATTGTACTCATATCCTTTCAGTTCATTGTAAGGTTGACTTTACACATCATTACGTTTATACTACATGTAACGTTAACCTTACAGAGAGGGATTAGATAATGAAAAATAGAATTCGAGAATTAAGAGAACTCAAAGGATTAACTCAAGAACAGTTGGGTGAGCTTGTTCAAACCTCAAGACAAGCCATTAACGCAATAGAAACGGAAAAATTCGAACCTTCCATTTGGCTTGCATATGATATTTCAAACGTTTTTGGGTGTTCTATTGAAGAGGTTTTTATCTTTGAAGAAAGTAAACGAAAATCAAGGGCTGAAACTAGCAGGAGGGACAGCTATGGCTATTAGACAATTAAGATTTCGTGATGATGAGATACTAAGAAAAAAATGCAAAGAAGTTTCGTTAGTTGACGATAAGATACGTCAAATACTGGATGACATGATGGATACCTTACATCATACAGAGAATGGTGCAGCCTTGGCGGCGAATCAAGTCGGTATCTTAAAAAGACTCATTGTTATAGACTACTGTAATTATTATTATAAATTAATAAATCCTAAAATA
>DPVV01000037.1 GCA_003526525.1 Lachnoclostridium phytofermentans
TTAAAGCAGAAGGCTTTTATGCGACCGATTCTTGTAATAGCTGCGGTTATTGTGTTCGAAATTGTCCTCTTAATAATATTCGTTTAGAGGATAAAAGTCCAGTGTGGAGAAAAGATTGCACGCATTGTATGGCATGCATCTGTGGTTGTCCAACAAAGGCAATTGAATACGGGAAAAACAGTAAGGGAAAAGTAAGATACCAATGCCCGAATTATCCGATGAAAGAAAATACATAGTAGCAAAAAGGCTGATTACCGGAACACTCAAAGCACGGATACGATATCGTAAAGTGCTAGAGTGTTCCGAATAATCAGCCATTTAAGTTTTACCTAAAGTGATCGGCATCAACGATTGTAATTGAAGTATTTCCTGTTTGAAATTGCTTCATCTGATCAAATGGTAGCTGGTTTATATAGCATAGTAAGCACTTAATAACAGCACCATGACTAACGATAGCAATATCCTGAGATTCTTCTTTTAGGATTGATTGTACGGTAGCAAGAGAGCGGGATAGAACCTCCTCATAAGATTCTCCGCCGGGAGTTTTATCTGTGTTTCGGTTAGGATACCATATATTAAAGGTTTCAATGTCCTTTTCTTTTACTTCTTTCCAAGTTAATCCTTCCCAACGCCCAAGATTCATCTCTTCAAGTCCAGCGGTAACTACACAATCTACTTGTATTGCTTCGCTTAATATTTTTGCAGTTTTGCGTGCCCTTTTTTGTGGACTTGTATATATCTTTTGAATTGGTAATCCTAGTGTTTTTACTTTCTCTCCTAGAGCCAATGCTTGTGAGATTCCATTACCATTTAAATCTATATCATTACTACCCTGTATTTTGTTTTCAACATTCCAATCGGTTTCACCATGTCGTATAAAATAAATATTCATAGGCGTCTCCTTTTTCTACATTATCTGACTACATTTTTAGTGTACCATAATAGAGGTATGTTTTCATTAGCATTTCATACGAAAAAATTCACTTTCTTCCATTGTTTCTTATCGCAATCAGATAAGATATATGATACAATGTATCAAAATCTCTCCATCCGTAATTGGGCTTAAGTAATTGAGGAATTGCTCTGACCTAAGCTTTTCACTACGCTTGTTGGGAAAAAAATTAACTAAAATGTTATAGATAACTAAAATGTTATAGATAACTAAAATGTTATAGATAACTAAAATGTTATAGATAATTAAAATGTTATAGATAACTAAAATGATATATTTAATAGATAGAAAGGGATTTCTATGAAGGTTAGAAAAGCGATTATTAAAGATATAGATGCAATTATGAAGATAATAGAGGAGGCGAAAGCCTTTTTAAAAGAACAAGGAATTGACCAGTGGCAGAATGGCTCTCCGAATAATGAAATAATTTTAAATGATATTAAGAAAGAACAAGGTTATGTATTCGAAGAAAATAAGGAAATATTGGCTTATATGGCACTTTGTTATGGAGAAGATGAAAGTTATCATATAGTCTATGATGGAGAATGGCAATGCCCTAATGTCATCTATGGAACGATACACCGTACAGCAATTTCATCTAGTTACCGAGGAAAAGGAATGGCTAGAAGTTTATTTCAAGCAGCAGAAGATCTGTGTGTGAATGAAAGTATGGAAAGTATAAGGATTGACACTCATCCAAATAATGAATTGATGAAACATTTAATTATAGGAGAAGGTTATCAGCCTTGTGGTTATATTTTGTTACAGCAGGATGGTACAAAACGTCTGGTATATGAAAAAAAATTATGAGCAAGTAGCGCAAGCGGATTGCGAATATCCGCTTTGACTATGAAACAAAATGCCGAAGGAGCTTAATTAAATGACAATCAGACATTTCAAAATATTTATTGCTGTGGTTGAATGTGGAAAGATGAGAAGAGCAGCTGAAAGGCTATATATATCACAACCTGCAGTAAGCCAAGCAATACAAGAGTTAGAAGAACATTATCAAGTCAAGTTATTTGAACGACTTTCTCAGAAACTTTCAATTACTGAGATGGGAGAACTTTTATTGCCTTATGCAAGACAGGCAGTTGAGTTATTCGAAAATACAGAACAAGTAATGAAGAATGCAGGGGAAGTTTCAAGGATACGATTGGGTACGAGTGTTTCTGTTGGAACCACTTTTTTAAATGACTTATTAGACAGATATGAAGAGATTTATGGTAATTTGGATACGAGTGTTATTATTCATAATACTCAAACAATAGAAAGTTTAATTCATAGTTGTCGACTTGATCTAGGTATTGTGGAAGGATTAGTAATTGACAAGGATATGAAGCAAATACCGCTTAGTGAAGATGAATTAGTATTGGTTGCAGGCAGGCCGCATCCATTATATCATAAAGAAATAATAACATTTGAGGAATTGCAAAATGAAATATTAATCTCACGAGAAGAAGGTAGTGTAAAACGAAATCAGTTTGAACAGCTTCTACTCGAGAGAAATATTTCAATGCAAAAAAAATGGACTTGTACGAACAGTGAGGCAATCAAAAATGCAGTGGAGCATGGCCGTGGCCTCGCTATCTTATCACAGATGATTATCAGAAAAGAAGTGGAGGAGGGAACTCTTAAAATCCTGCAATTAGAAGATATTCATGTTCATAGGAAAATACATCTTATTTATCATAAAGATAAGTTTCTATCAAAGCCACTGAAACAATTTATTGATTTATGTTCTAAGTTAAGCTTAGATTTAAAAAATAGCATACAAGATTGTACCAATAACACCGCTACCGAAAATGATTGCGATAGCATTAACCTTGTATTTTCTAAGAAGGAATAAACCACCTACGAATAGCAGTGCTTCGATAACTCGAATATCAGAGAAAGCAAAGTTACTATTATCGGTACCAAATAGGCCTAACATTAAGATGGAAATACCTGCTGATGCAATCAAAGCGACAACAGCTGGGCGAAGGGCAGACAATATGGTCTGAACACCGGAAAAGTTTCTATATTTATAATAAAAATATGCCAACGCTAAACAGATACAAAAAGAAGGCAAAATGACACCTAATGTACAGATGACGGCTCCAAATGCTCCCGCTAGGCGTGTACCAACAAAAGTTGCTGAATTAATGGAGATTGGTCCTGGAGTCATCTCTGCTATGGTAATCAAGTCTGTAAATTCTGCCATAGTCATTAACTTGTGAACCTCGACAATCTGTTGTTGAATTAATGGTATCGCAGCATATCCACCACCAACACTGAACAATCCTACTTGGATAAAACTTAAAAACAATTTGAAAATCATGCGGTTTCTCCTTTTTTCTTTAAATGTACGATTAAATCGATTACGCCAATTGCTACACAAGATAGTATGATTAATACTGCGCTAACCTTAAAGAAACAAGTTAATACAAAAGCAATTGTCATCAAACCAATATACAAGTAACGTTTGGTTTTGCAGACATTTTTAGCAAGATTAATAACAACATCAAAAATAACCGCTGCAACACCAGCTCTCATAACCTGTAATGCCATTGCAATTACAGCATTTTCTCTAAACTGCTGATAGAAAACGGAGATTACAGAGATGATTACCATTGGTGGTAACGAAGTACCAAGAACAGCGATAAGGGATCCAATAATCCCTTTCATACGATAACCAAGAATAACGGAAGCATTAATAGGAATTGGACCTGGAGAGGATTGAGCGATTGCTGTGATATCTAACATTTCATCTTCGGTCAGCCAACCAAGCTCCTCAACAAATTTCTTTTTCATTAACGATACAATAACGAATCCGCCCCCAAATGTAAATGCACTAAGGAAAAAAGTTGCTTTAAATAATTGCCATAGTACATGTTTGTGTTGTGGATCCGTTGGTTGCACCGATTGGTTTGTTACATTTTGTTCCATGAATATTACCTCTCTTATAAAATTTTGTTCATAGTCTTGATACAAAGAAAATAATGAAGCAAATTTCTGTATCTCTTCGACTTTATTCGACCTGCATTTATCATAACGGATAATTGTAGTTTTGTAAAATATGTACTTTTTATCAAACTGATAAGGATATTATTATCATGCATACAACAAATTAGGTATGTGAATTTATTATATACCTTTCATAATTAAGATATAGTAAATAGAAAGAAGGATTTTAACAATGGATGAAAAAGTTTTATGGTATATAGAAAAGCAAGTGGAAAGGACAATTAAGAATCTAAATAAACGTAATATGGCTGGCTTTTATGTCCAAGATGAGGTTGAATTACATAACCTGTTAAATCGCCTTCTGGAAGATAATTCAGTAGTTGGTGTTGGAGACTCAATGACACTATTTGATACTGGAACAATTGATTTTTTACGACGTGGGAATTATTTATTTTTAGATAAATACAAAGAAGGAATTACGAAAGAGGAGAAGCATCAAACTTATTTGAATAACTTTTCAGCAGACACATTTTTATGTAGTACAAA
>DPVV01000188.1 GCA_003526525.1 Lachnoclostridium phytofermentans
CGCTCTTCCGGAACAAGACGACAACCTGAGAGGGTTGTCGTTTCATCTAGGTATCCGTATTATCAGAACTAGGAACATGTTCTGACAATCGATTTAAGGTGCAAAGAACGCACCTTTTATCAGAACTAAGAACATGTTCTGATAATATAGATTATTTTTAACCGAGAAGGAGGACATGACAATGATGACATTGGAAAAATTCGAAGAAGCCAGTGATGCGGTCATAAAAGTAACCAACCGTACAAAGCTTGTGTACAGTGATTATTTTTCAGAAATGACTGGGAACAAAGTGTATTTAAAGCCAGAAAACATGCAGTTTACCGGTGCTTATAAGGTAAGAGGTGCATATTACAAGATTAGTACGTTATCCGATGAAGAAAGAAAAAAAGGCTTAATTACTGCATCCGCTGGAAATCATGCGCAAGGTGTTGCATATGCAGCAAAGATTTATGGTGCAAGAGCAGTCATTGTAATGCCTACTACGACTCCGTTAATCAAAGTGAATCGTACCAAAAGTTACGGTGCAGAAGTGATTCTATATGGCAATGTATATGATGAAGCATGTCAGCATGCACTTGAATTGGCTAAGGAACATGGATTTACATTTATTCATCCCTTCAATGATGAAGTAGTTGCAACCGGACAAGGTAGCATTGCAATGGAAATTATCAAGGAACTTCCAACTGTAGATATTATTTTGTGTCCGGTTGGCGGTGGTGGTTTACTTGCTGGGGTATCTACTCTAGTAAAACTATTAAATCCAAATATTAAAGTGATTGGTGTAGAGCCAAGTGGTGCAAATTGTATGCAGCAATCTTTAAAGGCTTCTCATGTTGTTACCATGCCTTTGGTGGATACAATTGCTGATGGTACGGCTGTAAAGACACCTGGTGATGTAATTTTTCCATACATACAAAAAAATGTGGATGACATTATTACGGTCGAAGATAAGGAGTTAATTGTAAGTTTTCTTGATATGGTTGAGAATCATAAGATGATTGTTGAAAATTCTGGTTTACTTACTGTAGCTGCCTTAAAGCAATTAGATGTAACAGGGAAAAAGGTGGTTTCTATCCTTAGTGGTGGGAATATGGACGTGATTACCATGTCCTCCATTGTGCAGCATGGATTAATTGAGCGAGGAAGAATATTTACCGTGTCGGTACTATTACCGGATAAGCCTGGCGAATTGGTAAATGTTGCTTCAGTGATTGCGAAGGAACAGGGAAATGTAATTCGATTAGAGCATAACCAATTTGTAAGTATTAATCGTAATACAGCTGTGGAATTAGTAATTACGTTAGAAGCTTTTGGACATGAACATAAGAATGCCATTGTGAAAGCTTTAGAGAAGAAAGGATATAATCCAAAACTAATACAACAAAAAGGTACTTATATGTAATAAAAAGGGGCTTTTCATGGAAGAGAAAGAGAGATTTACTCAATCACTTCTATGGAAGCCCCTTAATATAGAACCAATTATACAACAGAGCTATTTGCTTAAAGATTCAAGGAGACTTTCAATATCATCAATGCAAGCACCACAAAGTGTACCAGCTTGAGTAGCTTCTCCAATTGCTTCTATTGTTGTTGCTCCATTTGCATAAGCATCTTTGATGTCTTTTACAGACACGTCGAAACATGTACAGATAATATCGTCATCGTTCATAATCTTACCTCAATTTCTTTCATTTTAATAGCTAGAAAACATCATGGTTATTCAAAACTTATCCAATAGACTAGACTACGTTGCTTATTATATACAAAAAGGAATCGTTTCATTCATGAAGTCTTCTAGAAAAAGAATAACACAGAACGTTTATTCGTGGCAAGGAAAAGTACGTGAAGTGTAAATCTTGGTATTGTGCAATTGTTTGAGAAATCTTGATTTTTTTCTCACTCTTGTTTTTCATTCTTTTATTTACAAGTCAGTCAAGCTTTCGTATACTATTGATAGAACCAGTAGCAAGAATTGTGCAATAAATATTAGAATAAGAGTAAAGTATTTATGCTACGAATTCGTAATAATTTAGCCAGAATGCTGAATTAGTATTACTCGGGGATTTGTTTGGGATAAGGTATTGACAAAAAACTTAGAATAAGATAAGATGATAACAGAATAAGAACACATGTTTGGTATATGAAAAAGGAGAAGTAAAATGGCGAATGAGGATAAAATAAAAGCATTAGAATCTGCTCTTGCGCAGATAGAGAAGCAATATGGTAAGGGCTCTGTAATGAAACTAGGGGATAACGGGACTCATATGAACATAGAGACAGTGCCTACAGGATCTATAAGCCTTGATATTGCATTAGGTCTTGGTGGTATTCCAAAGGGTAGAGTTGTAGAAGTATATGGTCCGGAAAGTAGTGGTAAGACAACAGTAGCGCTACATATGGTTGCTGAAGTTCAAAAAAGAGGCGGTATCGCAGGCTTTATTGATGCAGAGCATGCTCTCGATCCTGTTTATGCAAAGAACATTGGAGTAGATATTGATAACCTATATATTTCACAGCCAGACAATGGAGAGCAAGCGCTTGAGATTACAGAGACGATGGTTCGTTCTGGTGCAGTCGATATCGTTATCGTAGACTCCGTTGCTGCATTAGTACCGAAAGCAGAGATTGATGGTGATATGGGTGATTCTCATGTTGGTCTTCAAGCTAGATTAATGTCACAAGCACTTCGTAAGTTGACAGCAGTAATTAGTAAGTCAAACTGTATTGTAATTTTTATTAATCAGCTTCGTGAAAAGGTTGGTGTAATGTTTGGGAATCCAGAGACAACAACTGGTGGTCGTGCTTTAAAATTCTATTCTTCCATTCGTTTGGATGTTCGAAGAATTGAGGCTTTAAAGCTTGGTGGAGATATTGTTGGTAACAGAACTAGAATTAAGGTTGTGAAGAATAAGATTGCACCACCATTTAAGGAAGCTGAATTCGATATAATGTTTGGTCAGGGAATTTCAAGAGAAGGAGATATCCTAGATTTAGCAGCCAATGAAGGTATTATTGTAAAAAGTGGAGCATGGTATGCTTATAATGAGTCGAAGATTGGCCAAGGCCGTGAGAATGCAAAAGTATTCTTAAAAGAAAATCCAAATATCCTTGAAGAGGTGGAAGCTCAAGTGAGAGAGCGGTTTAATCTTACTAACGATGTAAAGAAAAAGGTAGAAGAGTC
>DPVV01000352.1 GCA_003526525.1 Lachnoclostridium phytofermentans
ACAATCGCTTCACGATTTTCCTCCCTTAAAAAAGCTTGTAAAATATTTTTTAATATCATACCATAGATAAAGATATTCGTATATTATTGATATCCTATAGTTTCTATATTATTTTTGTATAGTAAAGATATATGAGATTTAAGTTAAAGCTATGTACTTCTGCTAACTTTCAGCTAATGTATTCTTTATTTTTTCAAACTGAAATATTTATCGCAGACTTTAAGATAATGTATTTGCTCAAACTCCCAAGACATGATCCAAGTAAAGAAAGGAAGGAAGGAGTCTCTTATGGATTTAAAACAACTTCAATACTTCATAAGTGTTGTCGAAGAAGGAAATATCTCAAAGGCGGCAACAAAATTAAATCTCACTCAACCACCATTAAGCACTCAGCTGAAATGTTTGGAAAACGAACTATCCGTTACCTTATTTGAAAGGGGTTCCAGAAAGATCGAACTTACTCAGGAAGGTAAGATTCTTTATGCAAGAGCTCAAACTATATTAGAATTAACGGATTTATCAAAAAAAGAACTTCTTGATTATTCGAGTGGTGTTCTCGGAACCCTTCATATTGGAGTAGTTTCCTCTGTCGTTGACAGCTTTTTATACAATCTCATGCCAGATTTTCATAAACAATACAAAGAGATTCGTTATGATCTCTTTGAGGGAAATACTTATGAACAGATTCAAAAATTACGTAATAACCTAATTGAACTTGCAATCGTTAGAACACCCTATGAAGCAGAAGACCTATCTTCTCTTATATTAAAAAAAGAGTCCATGATGGCTTTTGGTCATAAAAACTACTTTCAACAAATGGACATAAAATCTCTTTTACAACAACCTCTTATTTTGTATCGCCGCTGGGAGAAAGTAATATATGATTTATGCCATTCTTATAGTATAACACCAAATATCTTTTGTATGAATGACGATGCGAGAACAACAGTAAGTCTTGCAAATGAAGGATATGGTATTGGTATTATTCCAGAGTCAGCTGGACTGATTATTGCTCGTAGTATGACAAGGGAAGAACAATTATCAAGAGAAAAATTATTAACTTGTTTAGAATTGAAAGAATCCCGCTTAGATTCTGATATCTGCTTATTGTATAAGCGAAGTGGTTATATCTCAAAATCCGGAAATTTATTCATACAATATCTGAAAGAGAAAAAAGCAACCCTATAAGTGAAATATTCCCTACTTGCATATAATACCATGAGGTGATTTCATGTTAGTTATGACGTATCAAGAATATTACAAGAGAAGCCGAGGTTGGAATATCATATTCAAGAATACAAAAAAATAATGAATGAAAGTACATCTAAAAAAGACAAGTATTTAAAAATTCGTAAGTACTTCAAAAATATAAAAAATACATCTCTTTGTGTATTTATACCTTATCAGGTTTTGCTATTTTTCTGATAAATGTATTATTTTAGAGCAGACTAAACTTAAGTATTGCTCTGAAATTAGTTACACATAGTTTGAGATGTATTTTTTATATGCTATATTATTGTTTTATTATTTTAATGCTGTGGATGCTTCTTTCCTAACCACCGGAATATACCCCTTGTGGATACTCATATTGACCGCCAAGCAAAGCATTCGAAATGGTATCAGTATAGAGAAAGTACGCTACGCGTACTTTCCCTTGTCATGATGCATACTATGCTCCACAATCTTTGCTTATACAGGATAAGCCTTATTCTCCGTATCCGCTACAGTTACATCTACCTTTGTCTGCTGAGCTTGACGATACTTGAAGAATTCCGTAGCCACCTGTGGGAACAAAGCATAAGATAGAACATCCTCATCTTGCTGCTTCCATTCAATCATTTCCTGCTCAATCTTATCTAATTCTGGCTCAAGCAGATCTGCTGGACGGCAGGTAATTGGTTTTTTATCTCCAATCGCTTTTTTCTGAACCTCAGGATCAAATGGCTTTACAGTCTGACCGTACTCACCACTTAAAATTGCCTTACTTTCTTTTGTAATCATTTTATATCTCTCACCAGCAAGTACATTAAGAACTGCCTGAGTACCTACAATCTGGGAACTTGGAGTTACTAGAGGTGGTTCACCAAAATCTCTACGAACGCGAGGAATTTCTTGTAATACTTCATAATATTTATCTTCTGCTTTTTGTTCCTTTAATTGAGATACTAAATTACTAAGCATACCACCCGGAACCTGATATAATAATGTCTTAATATCAACCCCCATAACCTTAGGATTTAATAAGCCACTCTTTAACGCTTCCTCCTGCATAGGACGGAAATAATCTGCGATTTCAGCTAATAAATCTTGATCAAATCCTGTATCATATGGAGTTCCTTTAAAGGTTTCTACCATTACCTCCGTCGCTGGCTGACTCGTACCCATAGCAAATGGCGACATGGCAGTATCAATAATATCACAACCAGCCTCTACTGCTTTTAAGTAGGTCATTCCTGCAACACCGGAAGTATAGTGAGTATGTAAATCGATTGGAATCTTAACTGCTCCCTTTATTGCAGTTACAAGATTGGTAGCTTCATATGGCACTAAAAGTCCTGCCATATCCTTGATACAGATAGAGTCTGCACCCATTTCCTCTATTTGTTTTGCCATATTTACATAGTATTCTGTTGTATAGGCATCACCAAGAGTATAAGAAATTGCAATTTGAGAATGACACTTTTCTTTATTTGCAGCTTTTACAGCACACTGGAGATTTCTAAGGTCATTTAACGCATCGAAGATACGAATGATATCAATACCATTTGCTACGGATTTTTGTACAAAATACTCTACAACATCATCCGCATAATGGCGATACCCAAGAATGTTTTGGCCTCGGAATAACATCTGTAACTTTGTATTCTTAAAGCCTGCTCTTAATTTTCTAAGTCTTTCCCATGGGTCTTCCTTTAAGAAACGTAAAGATGCATCAAATGTAGCACCGCCCCAGCATTCCACCGCATGATACCCTACTTTATCCATCAAATCTATGATAGGGAGCATCTGCTCAGTTGTCATTCTGGTTGCGATTAATGACTGATGCGCATCACGTAATATTGTTTCGGTAATCTTTACCGGTTTTTTCACTTGCTCTGCCATTACTCTACCTCCTATATTTTAGCTTTCTGTGCTTGTATTACATTATCAACCTAATTTAATGATATAAACTAATCAGTCTTATTCATACTATTTAAAGATAGCCATAAAGATACCAGCTGCTACTGCAGTTCCGATTACACCAGCAACATTTGGTCCCATCGCATGCATCAATAAGAAATTCGTTGGATCTGTTTCCGCACCAACCTTTTGAGAGAGATCG
>DPVV01000527.1 GCA_003526525.1 Lachnoclostridium phytofermentans
CGCTCTTCCGATCTACGATCTGCTACTCGTTTAATCTCATCTAATTTATGTGTTATTAAGATAATTGTTTTTCCAGCATCTCTAAGTCCTTTAATTATTTTTAGAAGGGAATCAATCTCTTGTGGGGTTAGTACAGCGGTAGGTTCATCGAAGATTAAGATTTCTGCTTCTCTGTAAAGCATCTTTAAAATTTCAACGCGCTGTTGAATCGAAACTGGAACTTCTTCAATTTTTTTTAGCGGATTCACTTCTAATTCATATTTCTCTGATAAACCCTTGATTGCCTGATTGGCTTTTTTCATATCAACGTAAGGTAAGATACCAAACAATCTTTTTGTCTTTTCCAAACCAAGCACAATATTTTCCGTAATCGTATAATTTTGTACTAACTTAAAATGCTGATGTACCATTCCAATATTAAGTTTTGTTGCATAACTTGGGGAGGATATTACTTCTTTTTTCCCTCGAATCCATATCTCACCCTCATCTGGTTCGTACATTCCAAAAAGCATACTCATGATTGTTGACTTTCCGGCACCGTTCTCTCCTAAGATGGCAAATATTTCACCCTTTTTTATCTGAAGAGTCACATCATCATTTGCTACAATACCAGGAAACCTTTTTGTAATATGCTTCATTTCAACTATATAATCTGGCATCCTTATCCTCATTTCTACGTTACATTTTGCGATTTCTAGTTTGTGGTTGCAGCATCTTAAAATACCTGCTGTATGAAATATTACATATTCCCACTTATCTAATCTAATAACAAATGCAGAGGCTGCTGCAAATTTCATCTACTTCATTAAGAAAAGCTAGTAAATACTCTTTTGAATAATATTCGCCTCAAAAGAGTATTTCTACCTAAGTCACTTATTGAACAAAACTATTGCGTCAGCCTCGTGATTCATGTGTTTTTCTATTTATCTAAACCTGGAAAACTATCAGACTTAATTCCGTTAAAATTCGCTGCTGGAACAATGGTACCATTCTTTACTAATTCATATGCAGCTTCAAGTTTTTCGATTGTTTCAGCACTCATTTGCTGTCTTCCTTCGGTTGCAACAAAACCGGTAGAATCTGTATCAGCTTTTAATAATGCATTCTGTCCAGTAAATGTTCCATCAACAACAGCATTTAACTGCTTCTCAACGTTCTTAGACATTACCTTTAAAGCAGAGGTTAAGATAATATTATTACTTCCGTTTACACCATCATCGTACTGGTCAACGTCGCAACCGATTGCTTTTACATTAGTAGCTTCCTTAATTGCTGTAAATACACCGTTTCCAGAACCACCAGCTGATACGAAGATTACGTCAACACCTTCTTTAATTAAGGCATTTGCTACAACCTTACCAGTTGCTTCATCAGAGAAACTACCAACATAGTTACCACCAACATTAGCACCAGTTACATCGGTTCCTGCGTATGAAGGTAGTTGAATTAATGTAACACCAGTATCATATTTCTTATTCGCGTAATTTACACCACTTTCAAAACCAAACTGATAATTTACGTTGGATGGATAAGCGATTCCACTAACTAGAGCTACTTTTTTTGTCTTTGACTCTAATGCAGCTGCCATACCTGCGAAAAAGCCGCTTTCCTGCTCTGCAAACTGCATCGCATAGATGTTTTCAACAGTTATTTCATTACCTTCAGCATCAATTGGATATGCATCCACTAAGATAAAATCAACATTTGGGTTATCTTGTGCAAGAGTACCGATACCTGCAAACTGGAAACCACAACATACAATAACATCATAATCTGCTACGATATCAGCAACTGCCTGAATTGCAGCTGTTGTATCTCCGGTTGGTTCTTTGACAGGAGTTACTGTTGCATCTGGATGATTTTTAATAAAATTTAAGATACCAGTGTAATTATCCTGATTAAAATTACCATCATCAACACCAGATGGGCTACTAACGATTGCAATTTTAAGTGCCTCTTTTTTACCTTCGTTGTTACCTTTATTTTCTCCCTCTGAAGAAGGAACTTCTGTTACAGTCGCACCGCTAGGTGGATTACCATTATTTTCATTCGCTTTTTTCCCACATCCTGTAAATACAGTTGCAAGCATTGTAACACCTAAAATCACTGCTGCTAATTTTCTCATGTTATTTCCTCCATTCATTCGCACGTCTCTTTACTTAGTAAAATTACCAATTATAATCATCCAGTAAAATTACCCAATTAAAGTTTGTACCTGTTTTCCTAGACACATTCATTTCGATAAATAATTGATATCATCTTTTTTATCATTATTATCTTTTTTGAGATGTAATGCGTCCTTTATAAAATAACCATTTCGGATTATTTTTTAATTTTGTCTTGTGCCTTTTGAACCGCTTCTTTTAAACTTACTTCAAAAGGTGCTTTACATACGCCATGTTCTGTAATAATTGCTGTGATTAAATTATGATCGGTTACATCAAAAGCTGGATTATAGCATTTCACATCGCTTGGAGCCATCGGTTTTTCATACCACTTAGATTTGATTTCATCCTCAGAACGAAGCTCAATTTCAATATCATCTCCGGTTTTACAATTTAAATCTATAGTAGAGGTAGGGCACATAACGTAAAATGGTATTCCATAATGCTTCGCTAAGATTGCAACGCCACTAGTACCAATTTTATTCGCTGTATCACCATTCTCCGCTACACGGTCACATCCAACGAAACATGCGTTGATAAAACCATTTTTCATCACAATACTAGCCATGTTGTCACAGATTAAAGTAACATCGATTCCTGCTTCGTGAAGTTCAAAAGCGGTCAATCTTGCACCTTGTAATAATGGTCTTGTTTCATCTGCAAATACTTTAAAGCTCATTCCACGCTCTTTTCCAAGAATCAATGGTCCAAGAGCGGTACCATACTGACTTGTAGCAAGCGGTCCTGCATTACAATGAGTTAGAATTCCATCACCATCTTTTAAAAACTCTAATCCATATTCAGAGATTGCTTTACAGATCTTTATATCTTCTTCTTTGATTGCAATGCATTCTGCTTTTAATAAAGAAATTATTTCTACAATGCTCTTATCTTTTGCATCAAGTACGACCTTTTCCATTCGTTTTAAAGCCCAACTAAGGTTTACTGCAGTTGGTCTTGAAGAATCAAGATAGTCTTTATATTCACGGAATTTTAACAGGAATGCATCATATTCTGTCTCTTCTATTGTTTGAGCAAGACAGTATATCGAGAATCCCGCACAAATTCCTATGGCAGGAGCCCCTCTTACCTTTAATGCAAAGATCGCATCATACATCTGACGAGGTGTCGATAAGGTAAGATATTCAATTGCATTCGGAAGTTTTGTCTGATCTATTATTACGACGGTCTTACCATCTGGACTTAATGTTACATTTTCCATTTTAGCCTCTCTTCCGGCGTTTTACGCCATTTTACTTAATTTATTTGGAATCTATTACATCCGCAATATTTCGAATGGATGTTGTAATTAATTGCTTAAATAGGGGTGCTACGCGGTCTGCTGTCTCTTGAACTTCTATATGGCTTAATGGTTCCTCTGTCATTCCACAACCAAGATTTGATATACAAGAAATTCCACAAATCTTCATTCCCATATGATTTGCTGCTATTGCTTCACATGCCGTACTCATACCGACTGCATCTGCACCAAGAAGTCTACACATCTTAACCTCAGTAGGCGTTTCAAAGTTTGGACCACTTAGTTGTATATAGACACCTTCTTGTAACTCCATACCGTTTTCTTTCGCACTAGTTCGGATGACCTCGCGAAGATCTTTATCATATACTTCACTCATATCACAGAAACGTAACCCAAGTTCATCAATGTTTGGTCCTATGAGTGGAGAAGGTACAAAATTACTAATTTGATCGGTTATTAACATAAAGTCACCGGCTTTGAAATTAAAGTTTACTCCTCCTGCCGCATTGGTAAGGAATAAGACCTTAGCTCCCATCATCTTCATAAGTCTGGTTGGTAATACGACATCTTCCATCTCGTATCCCTCATAGAAATGAACTCTTCCCTGCATAATAACAACTGGTACTTCTTCCACATATCCAAATACAAAACGCCCTTTATGTCCAGCTACCGTAGATACAGGAAATCCTTCAATTTCATTATAATCAAGAGTTGCCTCCACCTTGATCTGATCTGCATAATCACCTAGTCCAGAGCCTAAGACAAGTGCAACGAGTGGTTTGAAATTAATTTTCCTCTGAAAGCTCTCATAACATTTTAATAATCGTTCATAAGCAGAATAGTTCATCCTATTTTCATTCATAATAATACCCATGCTTACCACAGTATTTTGTGGCCTGTTTTTAACAGTTGCATTATCCTTTCGTTATAATAAAATGAATTTGAATTTTTACCATTGATCTTCCGTTAATACTACCGGAGTTCCTACAGTTAAAGCCATATGATAAATTTTTGCAGCATCTTCTACATAGATACTGTTGATGTATGCTTGTCCTAATGTTTCTCCAACTGCAACCACACCGTGATTTGCCATCAAACATGCATTTTTTCTTTCCAAGATAGGTACTGCGTTTGCGCCAACATCACTACTTCCCTGTTTTGCATAAGGACTCACTTCAATACTTCCTTTTAGGAATGGTACCATCTCGATGAGTACAACTGGAATTTCTTTATGAAGAACTGCAAAGCTGGTAGCAAATGGGGAATGCGTATGCACTACTGACTTCACATGCGGAAGATTTTTATAAATTTCCGCATGAAGTTTCCATTCAGAGGAAGGTTTTAGATGACCTTCTAGTACCGCACCATCCAAAGAAATGACAACAACATCATTTTCCTCCATGATAGTATAGTCATATCCACTTGGTGTAATTGCCATTGCATTTAAATCTTCTAGAAATACGCTTATATTACCACTAGTACCTGCAACCATGCCTTCTTTCAATGCTCTTTTTGCAGTTAAAACTACTTCTTTTTTTAATTCTACTTTCCTATTTTCCATTTATTCATCCATTCTGGCGATTTCATGCCTTTTTATAATGATCATGACATTCAACAAGAAAAAACACGCATCGCGAACATTTCCTTATTACGAATTATTTGGCTATCACAATCTCTTTTTTACGATTCAAAAGAGCTTCTTTTAGTTCTAACGATTTTCTATCGATGTCTTCATTTACAATCAGATAATCTACATCATCCAAATCACCAATTCGATAAATCGCATTACGACCAATTTTTGTAATATCCGCAACATAAAAACAGGTTTTAGCTTGTTTTATCATCTTACTACGAATGGTCGCTTCCTCTAAAGTATAGTCTATCATTCCGGCTTCTACACTGATCCCAGCACTACTAATAAATACTTTATCCACATAATAGTGACTTAGTGCTTCTACAGTTACTGAACCACAAAATGACTTCGTACTATCCTTATATTCCCCTCCAAGTAAAATCAAACGAACATGTACTGCATCTTCTAGTTCTTTTGCAACAAGTAAAGAGTTCGTTACAACGGAGATTTTTTTCTCAGAAGCTTTAATTTCCTTTGCGATATAACTTGCTGTTGTACTACAATCGAGTAGAACAGAATCGTAATCTTTTATAAAAGTGAGGCTCGCTTTCGCAATTTGCTCTTTTTCTTTTTGATAAATTTTACCTCTAACTTCAGTTGGTGTCTCATTACCATATCCTTCTCTAAGATATGCACCTCCATGGACTCTTGAAATTACTCCCTGTTTTTCTAATTTCTCTAAGTCACGACGAATGGTTTCTTCTGTTACCTGAATTACCTTACTAAGTTCGCTTACAGAAGCAACTTTATTTTCTTGAAGTGTTTTAATGATATACTGTGTTCTTTCAATTGCTAACATGCCCCACCCCTATGTGATTTCCAAGCGTTATTGAAAATCTTCTCCTGTTAAATAATGATAAAACGCTTTATTTACTACTCTATCTTCAGTTTTTACGGTTAAGTCGCCAGCGACTTCTTGTAATTTACTAACTACAGTATCTTTATCTTCAGGTAGATAGAACGTATGAAGAGAATACATACCATTTTCAATAACCAAATCACCAATGCTATTATAAATTTCTTTTGGCATATCTAACTTCTTTGTACTATAAAGTGGCTGCCACCAAGATCCGTAGATAAGGCCTTTTGCTTCTTCATTTCCTTCATATTTCTTTGCATACGCTTCAATGACTTCATTGAAACGAGTCATATCTTCTTGATCTAAGAATTCTAATTGTAAATCATATTCCACTGCGTAAGTTAAATATAAATTGTCATTAAATTTTTTTACTTCATAAGTTGGTGTCGTTTCTGGAATAGGACCCCACTCTAATAAGTATTCATATATGGATACTTTTGGTTCTAATTGAACTTTTGCCACAATACCTTCTGAATTCAGTAAGCCGATTAACTGATGAGCATGTTTAATATCTGAATGTCCATATTGAAGTGTAAGTTCCGGCAAAAAGTTTGCATTATATGCTTCATTTTTTATATTAAATCCAGTTACTATTTTATTTTGAACTGCCATTTTCCCAATCTCAGATAAGGAAGCATCATCAAACAAAAGAAAAGAATTCCACGCATTATCTAACTTAGCATAAATATCTGGGTCATTGGAAGTTGCAAGATAATTTCTCGCATCACCATTACTAGTTGCAATTTTCATAAGTAAGGAATCTGCTATGTCCTTAGTAACATTCTTATCTTTAGCTGCAATTTTACCTTCTTCATTTGTTAATATTCCTGTATCGAGAGCACATGCTAGGTAAGCACTATATTCTGCTACTATTCTATCCTTAATTCCATGGCTATTTAAGCTTTCCGTAACCTTCTTCTCTGGATAGCTTAATACCAATTCTTCAAAATTAGCAGCTTGCATTGCAGCTTTTACCGCTGACAAATAAGTTAGTTCACCATCTACAGTTACGTCACTACCAAGTTTTTGTAATGCCTGATTAAACTCCGAGGCACCTACATTTTCATTCTCTAATTCAATATCAAAGAATGTTTTTAAGTATGTTACCTCTGTGGTAGTATTATTTTTAGTGCTAACATTCTCAGTTTTTTGACAAGCAGCCATATTTCCTGCTAACATCATTACTGCTAACGCAACCATTAATTTTTTTCTGTACTTCTTATTTATCATGTTGTACTCATCCCTTCGCATGTCAAATGTTTTACGTGAATTTGTTTACGTAATTAAATATACTGTAAATAAAAGAAATGGTCAATGAATTAATCTGTGTTTTTCTTTGAAAATCTGTGTTTATTTCTAATGTTATTGATAAGCTTGGCTTATATATCATGAAATTGCTTGATAAATAAGGCTTTGTATAAGTTTTAATGATAATTAACAAAAATCTAGCTGGAGAGAATACTATAAATTTATAATCTATAGTATTCTCTCCAGCCAAATTATGAAATAATTTTTGTAATAAAGATATTATCTTATTACAAAAATGGATATTGAAGTACTGCTAAACTTTAATAAATGCACTTATTATCTAGCAACTTCCAAATGATATCTTTTTCAATTCTTCTATCGTAACATTATGAGTTTCTTCTATCACACCACCGTAAATGGTCGAAGTGTCGAGAGCAGATTTTTTTGAAACACCATCCGCTGTTATATACTCAAAAATAACATAATCGTTACTCTCCTCATTATACTCTGGTTCCGTAGTATCCGTAATAAATTTATCCATAACAATCTTACCTTGATACATAAAAATTCTAGAACCGATTCCAGAGCCTAGTAAATGAGCATTAATATTTCCACCAGTTACTTCAAACGTATTAAATATCATACGATTACTAATATTAATCTCTCCATTGGAAATAGTAAAACAACTTTTATCCGTTACTTCCTCATTGCTTTCATCACGATAACCAATGTTATCCATATTCATTATACCGCCATATACATTAACTTTCATGTAATTTAGCCCATAGATCGCATTTTGTGTACTACTAATACCATTAATTATACCATTATATAAGGAGAAAGCTCCTGCATTACCAAGATATATTCCAATGCTATTTTGTTTTGCAGTGATCGAGATATTTCCGCCAAATTGTTGGATGGAACCGCTTGGTGTTGCAATTCCATAGGAATCATCAAAAGTTTCTATCGTTAATTTATCCTCATTAGAACTTCCTGCAAAGGATAGCTTAGCATTTGTGCCTACATAAAGTCCTACGCTATTACCACCGGTTTTTATTGAATTTTGCTTCTTGCTATTGATAAGAACATCAGATTCACCACTCACAACAAAGAACATTTTATCAGTTTGTTTTGTATAATCTACAGTCACATTCTCAAATTCAAAACTGTGTTTTCCGCCATGTACTATAATTTGATTTTTTGAAGTGGATCCGGTTATTTTAATCGAATAGCTGTTTCTTCGATAAATCTTATTTTTATAAATTAAACCGTCTGCATACACTTCTAAGTTACTAACAGATAAATTAAATACCATATCTTTTGAACTACTGTAACCTTGCAATACATCAAAGGAACTTAAATAGTCCTTCTTAGTATGTTTTCCTGACGCAAATGTTACATCTAAAGCAAGCTTACCATCTTCACTATTTAATCTTGGCAGCCATAAGCTTAATATTCCCTTCGAGTTAATATCCTTACTACCATAGCTTTTCTGGTAGGCAGTAATCTTAGTTACTTTACCTGTTTCACTTGGTATTAGCGTAAGATATAATTTTTGTCCCTGTGAATTTTGGGGCTGTACAGAACAGTAATCTGCAAAAATTTGACCACCTGTAATAGTAATACTCATAGCAGCTATGTCGTATTCTTGTCTACTTTGCCTAAGACGATTGTCATTGGAATAGGACCAAGAATCATACACATCAGTTCCCATGCCACCATCAGCCTTAATTGTTCCTCCTGATATTACAACGGATGTACCATTTGGATTTAAACTACTGCCGATTCCTGCACCATAAGCACCAGCGATTGCAGTAACATTACCGCCGCTGATAGTAATTTTATTTCCTTTACATTCAAAAGCATGATCACCTATTCCAGAACCTCCCGAAGTTGAATAAACAGTACCTCCGGTAATTTCTATGATTCCTGTTGATTTTTTACTGGAAAAACCGATACCACCTGAAGCATCTTTTCCACCAATTGCAGTTACATTACCACCAGTAATTGTTATACTGCCTGCTTCACCATCGTATTCTTGATAGGGCTGATATGCATATCCACTTCCTATTCCATAACCATATTGACCGCCTTTTGCTTTTATGGTGCCACCTTTTATTATGATAGTGCCACTTCCGCCAATACCAGCATCAGCAATCCCCCCTGTTACTTCTAAGGAACCGGTACTATTGGAAGAGACTATAAATTTTCCGCCGGATTTCACACGAATACCCTCATCCCATTGACTCGTTATCTTACTCTCACCTTCTAAAATGAAGTTTGCAGCTCCACCGCCCTCAATCAAAATCGGAATATTTGAGGCAGCGGTTATAGAAATTTCTATATCACGTAACGTTATGTTTGTTGATACGCCCTTTTTAATTGTTATTGTGTTTTTATCCGTTTTACCTGTGATTGTATAATCACCAGATTTATCTATTGTAATGTTTCCTTTACTGATATCATACGATTTCGTCTGGGCTGCAAAAACAGACTTAGACGATGATAAAAAGCAAATGACAACTATGAGTAGCATAGTTCGAATTATTCTAATCTTATCTAGCTTCATATTAATCTCTCCTTTTAATCTTTCTGTATAAACTCTCTATTCAAGGCTACTAACATATATTGTCAAATATATGTCAATATTTTCTTTTCTTAGAGAAATCAAATGAAGCTAACGAAGAAATGGACAAGCCCTTCACTATGGTACCAGTGTATCGACGCCCTCTCCGTCAATGGTCATTGTTTATTTAGCAATCCAACCAATAGATAAAATGAAATCATATAAAAAGGTTCTTAATCATTAATAGACTAAGAACCTTTTTATATGATAAAATATCACTTTGAATTGATTGTTTGACTAAAAATATAGTTGTAAAAATTATTATTTCTTTAATACATTCAAAAAACTAATGGTTCCTAAAACAAAACAAACAAAAGCATATATCAATACAATAATATCGGAACAATAAAAATCAAAAACAACACTAATGATTGCCATTGCTAATAATAAAAAAATAAAATCCATTAAACATTTTTTAAAATTTTCATAGTATCGTATCCTTCTGCTAATATCATTTTTTGATAAAAAATAATCATTCAAGCAAGTATTCACATTTGAAATCTTTGAATTTAGCAGTATTAATGGAGTATCGATCAAAAGCATATAAACCAATGATAACTCCGGTAAATCCACCAGCAACTTCAGAGGAAAGATACCGGGTCAACCCAGTTCCAAGATGGATGATACCATTTTCTGATTTGACATAAAAACTGTACTCTTGGCTGCTAGAATCAATTATGAAGGAAGCACGATTGCTATCACCGAGAGAATATTCAGCTTCAATGGATTTTATATTACCAATACATAATCGTTCGACTACTCGGAAATCTTCTGGATATTTGGATATTGCAAGATCATAATGGTGGTTTTCGTCCATGTAAAAAGTTATACCTGCTTCTCCACGGTCAATTTCAATATCACAATTTATGCGACAGCAGAATTCTTTCTGCCTTAATCCGATGAAAGTTGGGGAATCAACATCATCAAGTGAGATACTATTTCCATTTAAAATAATCTGGCTTTGGGATAATGAATAGTTTTCTCTAGAAGGATGTCTTAGGTAGCACCAATCCTGTTCAAAGGCTGTATTACAAAAAGTATATTCGGTTTGGAACTCCTGCTCTTTATATGTAAAAGGTACCTCGATATATTCTGAAGTAGTACCGTTTGTGCCAGCAGTAAACCATCCATCATCATGAAATCTCACCGGTGACAGCAATACTTCTCTCCCTAAATGATGGAAGGTAGTCCACTTACCTGTCTGACGGAAACCCAAGTGTAGCATCCAAAAGCTTCCATCAGGAGCTACGATCAAATCACCATGTCCGACACCCTGAATTTGAAAACCACCTAGGTTTCTGTTCGTAAGGACCGGATTGCTAGGGTAGGATTCAAAGGGACCGTAAGGAGAAGTACTTCTAGCATAGGTGACCATATGACCATATTCAGTCCCTCCCTCTGCAGCTACCAGATAATAATAATCTTTGATTTTATATAAATGGGGTCCTTCTAAATAACGACCACCGGAACCCTGCCAAATAGTTTTACTTGGAGAAAGCTTTTTACTTGTGTTGATGTCAATTTCACATTGAACGATGCCTGATATTCCTTCTGCATCAGATCCGTTGCTCATAAAATAACTTTTTCCGTCTTCGAAAAATAGGGATGGATCGATTCCGTCTTGATCAATGAACATTGGGTCGGACCATTCGCCATAGATATTATCAGTCCAAACGAAAAAATTCTGCTGAGTGGTGGCATTCGTGGTGGTCATGTAGAAACGACCTTCATTATATCGTATAGAAGGAGCAAAAACCCCGCCTGAACTGCTGACCCCTTGTAATGCAATTTGATCAGGCCTTGTGAGACAGTGGCCAATCTGAGTCCAGTTTACCAAGTCCTCGCTCTCAAATAAGGGTACACTGGGAAAATACTGCATGGAACTACTAACTAAATAATATTTACCATTTGCAGAACATACACTTGGATCAGGATAAAAGCCCCTAATTATAGGATTTTGATAATTCATAGAGACCTCCTTTATGCACATAAAGAATTTGACATAGCATATTACTTCTCCATCGATAAGAATCCTCAACTTTATATAATGGTTCTTATACTACCGTTCAAAAGTTTGTTATTAAGTCAACAATCAATATTTTATTATTAAACCAACAATCCATATTTTCAATTGGTACCATAATATTAGTTCGAACATTCATCAAGTTTAGTTATTACATCCTTTGGTAATACAATTTCACTTGCTCGTACTACAGGTTCTAATTGTGCAGTATTACGAACAGATACCACCGGAATAATCGGTGCACTGTGATTGGTTAAGTAAGCAAGCGATAATTCAATCATGGAATATCCATATTCTTTTTGCAGTTCTTCTAAGATTTCATATCTCTTTAAATTGCAAGGATTAATAAAAGCTCTTATCATCCTTTCAGACATTGTATTCTTTAGAAGTTCCGGTTGTGCAGTGCCATTATGATATGCACCACTATTTCGTAATTTCTCAAAAAATCCATTTGCAACAGAGGTATAAGGGATCAAAGGGATACCCGTTTTCTTATGCCATGCTAGGTAATCCATGTCAGTCAAACTAAGTGTCTTATCCGGATTCATGTTATTTTCTTTCTTTACATAAGCTAGGCTGTATTGATTTGATAATGCTACAAAGCCTTTTTTTCCTGTAGTTTTTGCATAATCTAAAGCACTCGTTGCTCTGTCTAAATCCCAATTAGAAAAGGCATAATAACGTATCTTTCCTTCTTTAACAAATTCCTCGCAAAAATCTACGATCTCTTCCACTGGTATTTGATTATCATCTCGATGAAGATAATATAATCCAATGCAGTCCAGGCCCAAAGTTTGTAAGCTCTCCTCTAAGTCAATTGCTACCTCTTTTTTATTCACGCGAGATCTTTTTTCTTGATCATCTAAGTTATAATGAGCACCTTTTGTCGCTATCCTGACATTTTGATAAGCGTTTCTTAATTTAAGCCATCTTCCTATGCATTGCTCACTGCTATTATCGCCTGTAGCCCAATAGCAATATACTTTCGCTGTATCAATAAAGTTACCACCAGCTGAAATAAAGGCATCTAGGACTTGATATGCTTCTTCTTCGTTTAGCTTATCACCAAAGTTACCTGCACCTAGACAAATATTAGATACTTTCAAATCTGTATTTGGTATTACAACCTGCTTCATACTATTTATCCTTCCTTTTTATTTATTGTTTGATATGTAAATTACTGTTTATGTTTTTTCTATAAAGTAAGCTAATATGGCTAATGTAACTTCTTACCGCACTTTTGGCAAAATTCGAAATCTGAGTTTATTTTGATACCACAATATGGGCAAAAACTGAAACTTTCACTGTTGTCAAGATTTGAAGTTGTAGTTTCTGAGTTTCTATTTTTTCCAAACACTTCCTGAAGAGGATCAGACTCTTCAGAACTGTCCATAATATCATACTTGGAAAATCGATTTGTACCTGTCGCATTATTAAAATGATAGAATGTCTGTACGATACCCACAATTATGAATATGATACCGAACAAAGAAAAGAAAAACGGTGCATCCATCGATGATGCCATAATAGTCCAAAATATACCGAAAACAACACTTATAATAGAACCCATAGCTCCCATCGCAGAGGGCCCGCGTCCTGGTTTAATACTTTTCACCCTAATATACCTCCTCAAATTAATATAAATAACCTTTCTTAATAGATTACTATTTATCATATCATTATTCAATATTTATTTACCAAATATTAACTTTGATTGAGGTTTTCTCTTTAAAAAAACTATCAACCAATAATAGTTGATAGTTCTGATGTTATAATTTTTAATTTTAATTATACTAAGTTTCTATAGTTTAACAATTCCTGTTGAAATGCTTCTGTATTATCAAAACCACATCCAAACATTTCGGAGCAAGAAACTTCTACATTAATTTTGCTTTACTAATCTGGAAAGAATAGCATATATCCTCACCTGCATTGATATGATATTCTGGCTCCACATCTGCACCCCAGCTATTAATTCCTCCTACACCTCTGACAGCTCCTAGGATAGATAGAACTGTACGTCTCGGTAAAGGAAGTTCTTCATGATGAGTCGCATTCTCAAGTTCCTGAGCGGTATAAGGGATACAAGAAAATGCAAATTTTTTATGAATACTAGAAATTTTCAAACCGAATTTCTCGCTATCATGATCGGTATTATTTTTCGTAGTATTTCGGTACACCTCTACCCATTTAGTCTTCATGTGTACATTACAGTCCTGAGGTACCAAATATTTCGTAACTGGAAGACCTTCTATTTCATAGATTCCTTCTACTCCTCCATCCATTCTATCTGGATAGGTTTCTCCTGATAGTCCTTCATAACGATAGGAGGTAGCCTTGGTTGGCATAATAAAGCGTATTCCAAAAACAGGTAACTCTGGTAGGGTAGTATTGCCATGATAGTGAACATTTACATTGATAACACCAGTTGGAAGCATCTCATATTCTACGTCTACAGTTGTAGAAGGAACAGTTATTGTCTCATACGTAAATGTAATTGAGGCGTTAGAGGCAAATTCTTCTGTTGAATATTGATTATTCTCAGGTCCTATTTGAGGTTTTTTCTCTTCACCATCTATTTTTAATACAATCTTACTGCATCTGATAAAGTAGTCAGCACTTAGCCACATTCCAGAGCGTAATGGAAATCCGCTCCCTTTGTCATTGCATGTTGTTGCTCGCCAAAAGGTCGGTTTTGGACTACGATACAACCACTCTTTTCCGTCTATTACTAAGGATTCCATACCACCCACCTGATAAGAAAAGAGGTAATGAAAACCATTGCCATGAACTCCTAACACTGTGTCTCCATATACAATCTGTAATTTATTTGGATCCTTATGATTAATACAATCCATAGTAATATTTCACCTCCTGTACTGCTGGTTTTTCAGTCCTATCTGCGAATACGATTCCATCTCCCGAAAATTCATAATCAGAAGGTCTGTCGTCAAAGTCTCCACCGTATCGAAGCACCATTTCACCTGATACCTCATCTTTCACTAATAATGCTTGGTCGATAAAGTCCCAGATAAATCCACCTTGATACATCTCATAACGAGGTATCAAATCAATATATGATTTTAACCCACCCAAAGAATTTCCCATATCATGCATATATTCGCATAAAATAAAAGGTTTTGCTGGATTTGAGTCCAAATATTCCTCTATTTGCTCAGAAGATGCATACATACGGCTCTCAACATCAGAAATGGTAGCTTCATAAGCTCTGTTATGTACTACGCCTTCATAATGCACAAGTCTGCTCGCATCCTTTTCCTTAAAGAATTGATTCATATTCTCAATATTATCCCCAGCATAGGATTCATTACCTAATGACCAAAATAGTACTGATGTATGATTCTTAAAGGTTTCAAAGTTAGTTCTTGCACGGTCAATTACTGTTTCTTTCCACTCAGGGATACTACCCGGTACATTCCAAGAGGCATCAATTCCCCCCGTCTTCTGCCACGATCCATGGGATTCCAAGTTCGTCTCTGACATTACATATATTCCATTTACATCACAAAGATAATACCAAGGTATCTGATTTGGATAATGGCTGGTACGAACAGCGTTGATATTATTTTGAAGTATCAGTTTCATATCTGTTTGCATATCAGAAAAAGTAATACATCTTCCACCAGTCTGGCTCCACTCATGACGATTCACACCATTAAATATTAGTCGTTTACCATTGAGAAGGATTAGCTTATCCTTGATTTCGATCCTTCGAAATCCTACCTTATATGGAACAATTTCAACTAAATTTCCATTGATATCATATACTTCAAGAATCACCGTATATAAATATGGAGTTTTATATGACCAAGGTATAATATTTTCTATGTCTGATTCATAACTTACATTTTCATTCGCTTCTATGCTATTTTCAAGGATAATTTTATGATTATCATCTTGAAGCTTAAGTGTAATTGTTCCTAAATCAATCCGATTTGACATCTTTAACTCAAATCCAAGTTTTCCAGAAGTGTTATCTTCATTTAAGTGTGGTTTAATCCACATATCTTCAATATGTATCTCTGGTTTTGCATACAAGGTAACATTTCGAAAGATACCGAAGAATCGGAAGAAATCTTGATCTTCTAGAAATGCTGCCGTACTTCTTTTATGAACCTCTACCGCTAAAATATTACCTTTTTCTTTTATGTAAGGAGTTAAATCAAATTCCGAAGGGGTAAAGCTGTCTTCTGCATATCCAATAAATTGTCCATTTAACCAGACATACATTGCTTGTTCTACGCCTTCAAAACTAATACATACTCTTTTTCCAAGTAGACCTTCTTCTAAATCAAAACGTTTCAGATAAGATCCCACTGGATTATAAGAAGCCTCGCTAAAGGTTCCTTTCAAACCATCATTTCCTAAGCTATAAGCCGGTCTTCGATAATAATGACCTTCCCATGGATACATTGTATTAATATAATGTATTTTATCATAACCTGCTAATTCAATATGACAAGGAACTGCAATTTCATCGAAATCGTCGGCGCTAAAATCTTCTTGATAGAAATACGCTGGTCTTTCTTTTGCACTCACTGAATAACGAAATTGCCATGCACCATTTAACGATTGTAGTAAGGTGTTTTTCTGGGTAAAGTTCTGACTAAAGGGAACCTCAGAAGCACTTTGAATCATATCTTCCTTACTCTGATAAAATGGATGATCACTGTGAGCTGCTAACTGATTGACACGAAACACTTCTGGGTTATCCAACCATGTTAATTCTGCCTTCATGTTCTCTCTCTTTTCTATGTATTTTTATTCTTTTACTGCTCCAGCTGCAACACCTGCGAGTATATATTTTTGAAAAAAGATATAGATCAAAATCGTAGGTATCATAATGATAATAATACCGGCAGCAAGTGTCTGCCAGGAACCCTGTTGCGCATTAGCGTAATCCATTAAAAAGGTAGTTAGGGTTCTTAGTTTATTCTTTGGCATATAGAGATAAGGTATGTACATATCGTTAATAATATTAATTGCCTTGATAATACATACGGTAGCTGTCGCTGGTGCAAGTAGTGGAAATATTATTCTAGTAAATAACCCAAAATATGAACATCCATCCAACAAAGCTGCCTCATCAAGTGCCACAGAGATACCAGATATAAATTGTCTATAAATATATAATTGCATTAGATCAGAAGCGATGTATATAACAATTGGCGCTCCTAAGGTATTATATAGATGAAGCTTTTGAATTACTTGAAATCTTGCAATTTCAGTAACAAAACTAGGAATCAGCATACCAATGAAAAACAAGGCTATTATAACTGCTTTTCCT
>DPVV01000244.1:0-5580 GCA_003526525.1 Lachnoclostridium phytofermentans
GAATACTGCTGAAAAGTGGGGTTATTTTAAGCAATATTACTTAAAAAAGTTACTTGCCACCTTAGTCCTCATCGGATTTGTTAGCTATTTCTTATACGATGTACTATCACCAAAGCCAGAAACTGTGCTTAGCGTCGCAATGGTTAATTATCCACTAGCGGAAGAAACAAAAGCTCAATTTGAGAATGACCTAAATGAGTTACTTGATGTTAATCCTGAAACTCAGAGAATCTTAATAGATACAAGTTATGACTTGAATAATTACGATTATGCCTCCGCACAAAAGTTATCCGTCTATTCTATTTCGGGCGAACTTGATCTCTTTATAGCTCCAGAGTCACAATTTGTAAAATATGCTTTTTCAAATTCACTAACACCATTAACTGACGCATTACCAACGGATGTTTACAGTGCATTATCCGATCGATTATTTAGCTGCCGTACTCGCCTAAATGATGAGGAGTATCCTTCCGAAGCACAAGGTCCGGAAGGTGTATATGGAATCTATGCTGAAGATCTTCCTATGTTTAAAGCATATAAAGGTTATATGCAAGACCCACCTGTTATTGGAATTATTGTAACCTCAAAAAATTCAGAAAATGCAGTAACCACAATCCGTCATCTATATGGACTTGATAAATAAAACAAACTTTTAATTGATCTAACAATCATAAGGGTGTACAACCAATCTTTAAGAATAGTTACTTACTTCTTAGCAATTTTGGTTGTACACCCTTAATTATTTCATAATTCATCTTTATATAGATAACAAAACTACTTCCAGCTTAGCATTTTAATCTTAAATTTCTTTTGCCTCTATATATCCAAGAGCCTTTAACAGTTCTGCATTTAATACAGCACCGCCTGCTGCTCCACGCACTGTATTATGAGATAATCCAACGAATTTGTAATCATAAACAGTATCTTCTCTTAAACGACCCATGCAGATTCCCATACCATTCTCGTAGTCACGATCAAGTGCTGCTTGAGGGCGGTTGTCTTCTTCAAAATATTTGATGAACTGCTTTGGTGCACTTGGAAGATTTAATTCCTGTGGAAGTCCCTTATATTCTGTCCAAGCCTTAATAATCTCTTCCTTTTCAGGCTTTTTCTCAAAACTTACAAACACGGCTGCAGTATGACCATCCGTTACTGGAACACGAATACATTGTGTTGTAATGAAAGGAGCCTCAGCTTTAATTATCTCACCATCCAAAACCTTACCCCAGATACGAAGAGGTTCCTGTTCACTCTTTTCTTCTTCACCGCCGATAAATGGAATTACGTTATCTATCATTTCAGGCCAATCTGCAAAATTCTTACCCGCTCCAGAGATTGCCTGATATGTGGTTGCAACAACCACCTTAGGGCCATACTCCTTTAATGCGTTTAAGGCTGGTGTGTAACTTTGAATGGAACAATTCGGTTTTACTGCAATAAAACCACGTTTTGTTCCGAGACGTTTTCTCTGGCTAGCAATAACTTCAAAATGTTCTGGGTTAACTTCTGGAATAACCATAGGGACATCAGGAGTCCAACGATGAGCACTGTTGTTGGAAACTACAGGTGTTTCAGTTTTCGCATAAGCTTCTTCAATTGCCTTAATCTCATCCTTTGTCATATCCACAGCACTGAATACAAAGTCAACTTCAGATGCAACCGCTTCTACTTCATTTACGTTCTTTACAATCATAGACTTCACAGCTTCTGGCATTGGTTTTGTCATCTTCCAGCGATTTCCCACTGCTTCTTCATATGTTTTTCCTGCACTTCTTGGACTTGCCGCTAACGTTGTAACCTCAAACCAAGGATGGTTCTCAAGTAGTGAGATAAATCTCTGACCAACCATACCGGTAGCACCTAAAATTCCAACTCTTAACTTGCTCATAAACTTCCTCCTCTATTTCTATAATCACCTTATGTTTTTGCATGGCGTACATTTGTCTTTCTGTAATGTATATTATAACACTATATGCAGAAAAGCAACTATTTTCTGTTCTTCTTATGACTTTTTGTGAATAACGACAAAGAGCAGTAACTATTTTTACATGCATTTGTCACTATTTTAATGACTATATCCACTGCTTTAGATTCCAAGCATCTCTTCATACAACTTCATAAGAACTACCAAGTCTTCATAGGTCTCTATCTCATTGACTTGGTTTCTTAATTTAGCGGATTTTGGATAGCCCATGGTGTACCAGGCTACATGCTTTCTCATCTCATGCATTGCAGTAAATTCTCCCTTAAGTTCAATAGCTAATCTAGCATGACGTAACATCATATCGATAACTTCAGGAACACTAGGTTTTTCTAATAATTCACCTGTCTTAAGATAATGTTTTGCTTGTGAGAAAAACCAAGGGTTCCCACGAACGCCACGTGCAATCATAACAGCATCACAACCAGTATAGGACATCATTCTTTTTACATCCTCTGGTGATTGTACATCTCCGTTACCGATTACAGGTATGGATACTGCCTCTTTTACTGCTTTTATGATATCCCAATCAGCCTCACCGCTGTAATATTGTTCTCTGGTTCTTCCATGTACTGCAATCGCAGCTCCACCGCTTTGTTCAATTACTTTTGCAACCTCCACTGCATTTACATTGTCTTTTGTGAAACCTTTTCTTACCTTCACTGTCACAGGCTTCTTGATTGCTTTACTGATTGCACTTACGATTTCACCAACCCTCTCAGGCTTTAACATAAGAGCTGATCCTTCTCCATTATTCACTACTTTAGGAACTGGACATCCCATATTAATATCGAGAAAATCAAAATTACGATGCTCAATCCTTTTTGCCATCTCACTCATAATATATGGATCTTCTCCAAATAGTTGTAATGCAACAGGACGTTCTTTTTCTTCAACTTCAAGAAGTACCTCTGTATTTTTATTATTATAATAAATTCCTTTGGCGCTGACCATTTCTGTATAAATCAAGTCAGCCCCTTGCTCTTTACATAAGAGACGAAACGGCAGGTCTGTAACACCTGCCATTGGTCCTAGTACCAAGTTACCGTTTATATTTACATTGCCTATGGTAAAACTCATTTTATCCTCTTTCCTAACTATTCTTTAGGTAAATATATCGCAATCCTTTTAATGTTAAATTTGGATCGTAGATATCTATCATATCTGTAGCATCTGCAATTATTTTACCAAGTCCTCCTGTTGCAACAACTTTAAGATTTTCTAACTTAGATTCTTCTTTTACTTTCTTAATAATATATTCTGTTGCACCAATTGTGCCGTAGACAAGTCCAGCCTGCATACTGCTTACTGTGTCTTTTGCTAAAATGGAGTCTGGCTTTAAAATTTCGATTTCCGGAAGCTTCGCTGTATCATTCCATAAAGCATTGGCACTAATACGAATCCCTGGGCTTGTGATACCCGCAGTGAATTTTCCATCTTCGGTTACGAGATCATACGTAGTTGCTGTTCCAAAATCAATGACAAATACAGGTCCTCTATATTCCTCAAAAGCAGCAACAAGATCCACAATTCGGTCCGCCCCTACTTCTTTCGCATTTGCGGTTAGTATTTTAATTCCCGTTTTCGTTCCTGCACCAATTATTAGTGGAGTTATGCCAAGGTATTTGATAATCGCACTTGTTAAAGAGTACATTATAGCTGGAACAACAGATGCTATGATTACAGAATCAATACTTGTTCTTTCAATTTCTTTTACATGTAATAAATCACAAAATAAAAGGCCAAACTCATCCGAAGTACGTGAGACTTTTGTTGTAATTCGGTACGTACCTACAATCTTATCCTCATCAAATACTCCTAAAGTTATATTGGTATTACCAACATCTATTACGAGTAACATGTAGTCATCCTCCTTTTTACGGTTCGATCGTAACTTATAAAATTATATTTCCCACAAAAATTATATTTCCTCATGCAAATAGAATACTTTATAATACATCTCGAGCGATTCTAATAATTCTCTCTTGGTATGCTGAAGCTGCTTAACTTTTAATACGCTTCCAATCTCATCGAATAAAAAATCACTTTCATCACTAGTAACCTGAAATGTTAGTGTCCCATCTTCTTCAAACTCTAAGGTTAGAATACCACCAACATCCTCCGTATATAACACACACATAATCTTAAGCTCATCTTTAATTTGTTGGGGAAGTCCATCAAATTTATCGTCTAGATAGTATTTCTTATCATAAGAACTACTACCACATAAGATGATATTTTCCATTCCTGTTACCTACCTTCCTATCAATGCTTTCCAATCTAAATAAAATTATTTCATTCTATTCTAGTCAAAGGATACTCGTAATTCGCATGTCAGCTCGCTGACAAAGCGCTACTTGCTCGTAACCCATTCGCAACTACGTTGTTTAATGGGCTAATTTACCAAAAAAGAGCTGTTGAATCACACTTGGTATCTGTGTTATTCAACAGCCCTGCATCATTTTAGTGTTATCATGTACTATTTTACATCGATACCGCCTAAAACACAAGTTGCATTCAAATAGATTGTAATAGTTTGCTCATTCGCTCCTAATGGAGTAATTGTCTTATTGTCTACACCACCAAGAATTGGATTACAGTTAACTACAACTCTAACATAGCTTGGAACGTAGATATCTATTCCACCGAGAACTGTTTTACATTCAATCACAACGTTCTCTCTGATAATAGCATTTCTTAAGTCTAGTTCAATTCCACCTAATAAAGCAGATAACATAGCCCCTTGGAATACTTCATTATCAAAACGTAATTCCCTACCACTTAAGACCGCGGTGCATGCGAATCGTCCGCTTTGCCTGGCACCCTGGTAGGTATTTTGATACCCACTGTTTGCATCGTTTGAGGCACCTGCATCCTGTGTGAATCCATTATTACCAGACTGCTGCCCGTTCTCTGTGCCATCGAAGTTCTGCTCATACGTATAAGTCTTATCATATGTCTGATCAGTACTTCCACTACCTTGATAAGTCTTATAATTTTGACCTGAATAGTCTTGATCTTTATGTTTCTTTGGTATGATCATATTCAATCCAATAAATACTAGTATTGCTGCAAAACATAAAGGTCCAAACATTCTCCACGTAATAAATCCTTGTGCAGACAACAACATAAAGATACCAATTGATAAACCAATCATATAAGCAGTTTTATCACCACCATGATTAAATAAACCAATAAAACATGGTATGATTAAGAATAAGGTCCACCATCCATCAAAAAAGATATCAAACGTTAAAATATTTAGTGCCTTTCCTGCTAATAATACTCCAAATAGTACGAGTAATCCGCCCCAGATGTAACTGGAATGATTCTTTTTCATAAACTAACTCTCCTTTCATTTCTTATTAACCCTCCTACTATAAATCTGTTTCATTTATAGTATCGCTCATGGTGCATATGCACTCAATATGCGTAGTATAGCAACAAGTCTTTCTCACACCCTATTGCTTTGTATGTATCTATCATACCTTCTTAGTGAGAGAAATTCAAATTAATATTTCATTAGAGTTAGTCTATGAAAAACTAATATTTTTAATATACCATTAACATATTTAACCCCATGCTGCGACTATCTTTTA
>DPVV01000244.1:5772-6155 GCA_003526525.1 Lachnoclostridium phytofermentans
CGACTATCTTTTAGGAGCAGCGAATGGCTCAATCTCCAAGAGTTGCAACCATTACCGCTTTGATTGTATGCATACGGTTTTCTGATTCATCAAATACGACATCTGCAAACTTTTCAAATACTTCTTCCGTAACCTCATTTCCTTTTACAGCCGGTAAACAATGTAAGAAAATCGTGTTATCTTTTCCTGATTTTTTCATTAATTCTTCATTGACTTGATATGGTTTTAATAATGCGATACGTTCTGCTGCCTTATCTTCTTCACCCATCGAACACCATACATCTGTGTAGATTGCATCTGCACCAGTAACAGCATCTAAATCCTCTGTAATTGTAATTACACTACCTGAATCCTTTGCGTAGCTAAGGCACAATGATACCAAT
>DPVV01000244.1:6309-7130 GCA_003526525.1 Lachnoclostridium phytofermentans
ATACCAATTCTTCTTTTGGCCATAAACTCTTAGGTGCTAGGATCGTAAAATGAATTCCCATCTTACTGGAGCCAATCATCAAACTATTTGCCATGTTATTTCTTCCGTCTCCGACAAATACTAGTTTAAGCCCTTTTAAAATTTTAAATTGTTCTTTTAATGTTAAGAAATCTGCTAAGATCTGCGTAGGATGATATTCATCCGTTAATCCGTTCCATACTGGAACTTTGCTATATTTTGCTAGCTTTTCAACGGTTTCTTGAGAAAATCCACGGTACTCAATTCCATCAAACATACGCCCTAACACTCGAGCGGTATCTTCCACGCTCTCCTTATGCCCTAGTTGGATGTCATCTCTTCCAAGATATTCTGGATGACCCCCCTCATCAATACATCCAATTGTAAATGCGCATCTGGTACGGGTAGATGGTTTCTCAAAAATTAACGCTATGTTTTTCCCCTTTAAACTATTACCTGTAATTCCTTGTTTCTTCTTTTCTTTTAGTTTTGCTGCCAAGTCTAATAAATGAATAATCTCTTCTGGCGTAAAATCCTTCAATGTAAGAAAAGAACGTCCTTTTAAATTCATATTCCCTCCAATTCTACCATAATAGGCTGTATAATTATACTTCTAAAATTCCTATTTATACATTATATGTGATAGATTGGAAAAGTCAAGAATAATGTAAATATTTATTCTGTTCTATTAATAAATATTCTCTTCTGTATTTTAATTTCGTATCGTTATTAAACCAAGTGCAAGCTGCACAAATGTTGGTATTTCTTTAGAATCAAGTTTCTTCTTTCGAAGCTCATATTTT
>DPVV01000244.1:7213-8372 GCA_003526525.1 Lachnoclostridium phytofermentans
GAAGCTCATATTTTATCTTTATCTTTTCAGTCAGCTCTTCTTCTGTATAAATATAATATTTTTGAACATGCATATATTTAGCACAGAGTTCAAGTAGGGCAAGATATAAATCAAAATAGCTCCAATCCTTCGCTAATTTTAGTTCATCTCCAACAAGAGGTAAAATCGTCTCTAACATGCCTCTAGTATAAAGAGATTCTTTGGAGTAGTCCAGTTTATAATATTCATGATATGCCATTATAACGCTTGGATGACATTCTAAAAATAACTCTAAGCATTCTCTTTCATTCAACTTTGCATCCACATAATATATCTTTCCCTTTAAGGATTTGAATACTCTCATTGCATCATAATAGCCAATCGTTATATTCCGCATAGACTTTTTACCATCAAATTCTAAAATACTACCTAGATCCACCCTCGGAGCAACTGTTGTTACTAGAACATCTCCCGGAATCTTCACACGTCTCTCTACGCCAACACCGTAGATACGAACCACAATGATATCTTTATAGCCATTTTTAATTAGAGTATCGATCGGTACATTATTCGTAACTCCACCGTCTACATAGCTAAGCCCATGAAGCTTTTCATTTTTAAATGCAGGGAAATATGCACTTGCTAAAAGATAGTCTTTTAGTTTCTCCGGTTCAGCTTCTGCAGCACAGATTTCTAGTTGCTTCATATCACTAAGGCAAAATGTTCCCAAATAAAATTCAATGTTAGAGTTACGAATTCCATCTTCATCAACAACTTCATCTATCATACTTCTTAATGGCGTAACATTAAAACCCCTGGAAGCAAGAACCCTTATTCCTGTCTTAGTTAAGTCTACCAATTTTAACTGCTTTAACTCACGTTTCATTAGATGTTCCATCTGTTGATTATCAACTTCCATAACTCTATCATAAGTTATGCTCTCCCAAAGCTTGATAGCCTTATCAATATCTCCCATGCAGATGAGAGCTCCATTTAACGCTCCTACGGATACTCCACTGATTCCCTTAATTTTGATACCCAGCTCCTTCATTGCCTTCCAAACTCCAATTTGGTAAGCTCCCTTGGCACCTCCACCTTCCAGCACGATTCCATATTCTTTTGAAAAATCGAATCCTTCCATCTACATAATCCTTTCTTTAATCGAGTAGGAGGAAATTTC
>DPVV01000223.1 GCA_003526525.1 Lachnoclostridium phytofermentans
TATTTCTATTTCTATTTCTATCTCTATTTCTATCTCTTATGTTTTATTTTTTGTGCCCATCAACATAATAATTTGGTAATTTTTTACTTCCTTATATGCATTATAACATATCCTTTTATCAAAATCCATAGTATTAACATTTTTATCCAGTCCCATTTAAACAATATTTAAACAATCTTAATCTATTTTGTTATTTTCTCATGATATAAATGAATGATACCTTTTTGACAGAATCATTTAAGGGGGAGACATGTGGAAGAAAGAAGGAGGGTCAAAAACCCCTCCTTCCAAAGTATTTCCTAATATAATAGTCTAACAGAGCTAATATAAAAACTTAAGCTCATCCCTTTTACTTACCTAACAAATCTCTAACAACAGTAGAAGCAATAATTAACCCTGCTGCCGATGGTACAAATGCGATACTACCAGGTGTTGAACGTCTTTGTGTTGGCTCTTCCGGTTGCATCACTGGTGTAATAGGCAACTCCTTTGAATATACCACCTTTAATTTCTTGATTCCTCTCTTCTTACACTCAGAACGCATCACTTTGGCAAGAGGACAAATAGAAGTTTTATAGATATCTGCCACTTCAAACTTGGTAGGGTCTAATTTATTTCCTGCTCCCATACTACACATAATTGGTGTTCCCACTGCCTGAGCTTTATCTACAAGAGCAAGCTTTCCTGCTACCGTATCAATTGCATCTACAACATAATCATAAGAAGCAAAATCAAACTGGTCTGCAGTTTCTGGCAGGAAAAAGCAACGATGAGAATGGATAATAGCATTGGGATTAATGGATTTAATACGTTTTTCCATCACATCTACTTTGTATTGCCCTACAGTATCATGGGTTGCTATAATCTGACGGTTTATATTTGATAAACAAACCGTATCATTATCAACAATAGTAATCTCTCCAATCCCACTACGAACGAGAGCCTCCACCACATAACCACCAACACCACCCACGCCAAATACAGCCACATGAGATTGTTGGAGTTTTTCTATCCCTTCTTCACCAATGATAAATGCACTTCTTTGAAATTGATTTTCCATAATAATACCCATGCCTTTCCATAGCCTGCAAACCTTAATCGCAGGCACATTATTTACAGAGCGAATTGCAAAACAATTCACTCTGTGAAAAAACTTTTTTTAAACTTTACTCTTTTTTATATTTTCTTTTTTATATTTTCTTTTTTATATTTTCTTTTTTATATTTTCTTTTTTATATTTTCTTCCTACTATTAACGCTCGTTATCGTAAAACTTTTTTATAAAATCTCTGACAACGCGTTTGTATTGTTCGTAGTCAACGACCACAGAATTTGCATGAACTGCACCTTTTGCTAAATACAATTTTTTTGGTGCCTTACATTCCTTATACATCTTAATTGACATCTGATAAGGTACATAAGTATCTTTATCTCCATGAATAAAAAGAATCGGAGTTTTGCTTTTTTTTACTCCATCAATCGGCGAAACATCTTTGATATTAAAACCAGCACGAAGCTTTAAACAAAAAATAGCGAATGGCATAAAAATAACATGTGGTATATGAAATATAGTCTTCATCTGATGTCGTAACAAAGTTCTTAAATCGGAATACCCACAATCCGCAATTGTTAATGCAACATTGTCTTTGATATTCAGATAATTAAGTACCGTGGCAGCGCCCATCGACTCACCATGAGTTACAATACGAATGTCTTTTCCGAAATTTACATAACACCAATCAATCACTGTTTCTAGATCATATTTTTCATAGTATCCCATGGTAGTGTATTTTTTACCACTCTCACCGTGATTTCTATGATCATAAATAATTGCTGTAAATCCAAGTTCCATAAGAATATGCGCATACACGATGGCACCAAGTTTACCATACGTATAACCATGACATAATACCGCAACTTTATGGTTATTTTCAATGCGTTTTGTAACATCATTCTCTAATACAACAGCGGATAGAGTATATCCGTAACGACTTGGTATCTGGATCTTGGTTTTTTCCATGCTTTTAAAAAGATCCGGTACTATTCTTCCGTTCTCTACTTCCCGCTTATAGATATCTTCTGGTGTTTTCACCCTTGGCTTTAATATTATATTAGATAATTGATAGGTTGCTAGGAGTAAAATTAAAACTACGATACTTATTCCGATAACCATAAGTCTATCCTTCCTACTTAAAGCAGTACGTATCGTAAGGCCCAACATAGTCATAACCTAAACGCATTGCGAGACGCACTGAAGTTTCATTTGCTGCATCCCAGTGAGGTAACTTTCCTTCATCCAAACAAGTTAGGATTAATTTTGCTCCACAAGCGGTAGCAAGTCCAAGATTTCTATAATCTTTTTGGGTTACGATTTCGATTTCGATACCCTTACGATATGCAGTATAGGAGGAAGCTCCGCAGCAGATTTCTTCCCCTTTCATCACTAGGATACCAATTCCATGTTGTAAAAAATCATCCACAGACGCAAAATTACTACAAAAATCCCTGGACCAATCTTCAGACATTACTCTTTCATATAATGCTTCATCGATTCTGTGAAAGGAATATTCCTTTGATAAACCATTACAAAACTCCTTTAGTTTCATCGGATCAAATTGTTCGAAGGATGGACTATTTAAATGATACCTGGGAAACGAGGAAAACATCTCACTATTTTTAAAGAACTTTTCACATTCCTTGGTTTGTGGAACCATTAACATATTACCTTTATCCTTGTAGGATAACAACCCCTTAATCATCCTCTCTGCTGTTTCTTCATGAAACTCTCCTAAATTGGAAGGAAAGACAAAATCCCCCTGCAGTATAATTGTGTGATGAATTGATTCTTTATCATCCACAAATGCTTTTCCCATATAACCATCTAAGCATGCGTATATTGTTGAATCTGTAGACTTTTCATAAAATGGTTGAATTAAATTCATTTCTTGTTGTTCTAATTGATACATATTATAAAAAAGGAGCCAACTTAGACATTTCTATCTAATGCTCCTTTCCCCTTTCTTATATTATTAACAAGCATTTAAATATTTAGTATTCTCTTATGTTTTTTATTATTTTACCACTTGTTATGTACTTTTTCCGCAAATCCAAGAAAATCCGAAACTATAATCTCTGTTCCATCATCAAGGATAGCTTTCCCATTAAATCTTCCAAAGACCTGATGTTGATCACTTAATAACACATTAAAACTGGTACGTGACTTTCGATCTAATATCGGTGTAAAATCCATCTCAAATCTTTGATCAGACGATTTAAATTTCCAAGGTTTTAAGTACTCTTCCTTACCGAATTCATCCTTTGGTATTATAAACTCAATATCGTCAAGCTTATGGGCTTTTCCCTCATAGAAAATCATATTCTCTGTTGCATTTTTGGTATCACCAAAACCATAACCTAAGTTAAAACCAAATGATTTTCCATCAATCTGTCCTTGACCAGCACCCCAGTACCATACATTATCATAAGTCCAGACCCCGCGTCCCCAATCTAATAACCCTAAGCTGCTTTTTCCGAAAGAATAAGTTTTTTCCCCAATAATAACACATCCGCTCGCTTGCATGCCGATTATTTTCTGATTATAATAAAATGCTTTTTTCTTCTTAGGAAACGGTGTCGCAATTACCATCGAATCTAGCTCAGGTTTTTCTATTAAAGTAACATCAGCAAAAAAGTCTTTGTCCTTATGAAAATGTTTCATCTTTAGATAAAGATGTCTTTCCTTCCCATCGTTTTGAAAAGAAACCTCAACTCGTTTGTTTTGGTAACTAACATCACCACTCACTGAACTCTCGGGCATTTTCATGCGTCCCATAGGAATAGGAGTTATAATATTTGTTGTTTTTTCTGTCGCATTTTTAAAGTCTAAAAAAGATGCTCCCACAAGTCCCATATATCCATTATCTGCTAGAGTTAATGCAATTCCAAAATCTTCATTATAGATTAAATAATAATCCCACTCTTTGATTCGAAATGAACTTGCTTTAATATCCTGTCGTCGATAGTCTTTTACCAAGGAGGTTGCATAACCAGCCCCCGTTAGGCAACCCTTTTCATCCAATAAATTACCCCGCTGTAATAATTGGCTTCTCATACCCAATCTCCCTTCGCACAGTTACTATATACTGTTAGGCACTCGTTTAAAAATCGTAATCATCCTTTTGTTTCTTTCTGCATCTGTTTTTCGCCCAAGCTAGATTGTAATTCATCGAATAGAACAATGTGGCTTCGCCACTCTAGGCTCACCAAATCTCAAGCTTGGAGGCGAAATCACTTTGTCTAGGCGAATACACTTTGCCTAATTAGAAACCTAATTGACGAAGCGGATACAATTTCTATCGGTTATTTTGGATTTTCTCTAAGATTTGTGGATCAAATACGCTACTTCTAAACATTTCAATTTCATGTCGGTATGGTGGTAAGGATTTCGCCTTCTCATCTGGCAGACTAACATATGGCGTTTCAAGAATCTTTGGTACCTCAATAAAATCTTTATGATGTACTATATAGCAAAGTGCATCAAAACCTAACGTTCCGAATCCGATGTTTTCATGTCGGTCCTTCGATGCTCCTCTATCATTTTTACTATCGTTGATATGAAACACCGCGATTTGTTTTTTCCCTATCAGTTTATCGAATTGTTCTATAACTCCATCAAAATCATGTACAATATCATATCCAGCATCGTTGGTATGACAGGTATCAAAGCAGACACGTAAACGGTCATTATACTTAACCCCATCAAATATCCTTGCTAATTCTTCAAAGTTTCTTCCGATTTCACTACCTTTTCCCGCCATAGTTTCTAGTGCGATATAGATCTCGGTATCTCTCGTTAAAACTTCATTCAATCCTTGCACAATTTGCTTAATACCAGCATCCACACCAGCCCCAACATGTGCTCCAGGGTGAAGAACTAAATACTTACTACAAAGAGCCTTTGTTCTCTCCATTTCTTTTGCCAGAAAATCAACTGCTAAACTATAAGTATCTATATTCACGGAATTACCTAGATTGATTATATACGGTGCATGAATCACAATATCAGAAATTCCATGCTGTTTCATATACTCAAATCCTTCCTCCAAGCGAAGGTCAGATATCTCTTTTCTTCTCGTATTCTGCGGTGCTCCTGTATAAATCATAAATGTATTCGCATCATAAGAATGAGCTTCCTTAGCAGAACCTAAAAACATTTCTTTTCCACTCATTCCGACGTGGGAACCTATCTTTAACATAAAAACCTCTACTTTCTCTTTGTCACTAATACCCCATGCATATCAAATCTGCTTGCTGCTTTGATGTTGCCTAAATAGAAGTAAACTAACTCCCATGCATACCATATCTGATTGTTGATTTGATATTACACAAATAAAAGGTATTATCTACTAACACGTATTACATATACATAAGTCTTCTCCATCATAGAAATCTCAAACTCTTTCTCAATGCGATAAGGCTTCGTATTTGCAAATTTTCTAACATACTCACGATTATGTGAGTATAATACAATAATCCCCTGATCCTCTAAAAGCTCATGCGCTCTCCTAAAAAACTTCTGGTACAAGGTGGATAACTCCCCTTCATCCATGCTACGACCTACGGTAGGCATATTGGTAAAGATTTCGTCAAACAAATAATTATGCTTGAAATCAAAGAAATCTCGATTAATATAATTAATCACAAGATGTCCACCATCTTCACTTTTAAGCCCACATCGGTTCACAAGATCTGTATTAATACGCGCCTTCTCTATAGCCTCCCCATAGATATCAAGACCATACATTGTTTTAGCACGCACGCATAGATCTCGTTCAATTAACATTGTTCCGACTCCGCAAAATGGATCAAGTACTTGCGCATCCTCTATAAGATATGGTTTCACAAGTTGGGCGGTTAGCGCTGCATTTGCTGGGTGAATACTGGAAGCAATCACTTCTTTTCGGTATAAAAAGCGCGCTTCTGGCAACGTATAGAGGCGTAATAACACATTAAATTTGCCTTCTTTATTTTCAATAAGGCGAATCTCAACTTCATAACGATTTACTGAATTAAGAAGTTTACGCTCACTCAGATGCTCTATCTCAACACTAAGTTTTTTAATAAATGCAGTGCGCTTCTCTACGTCCATCTTTCCTTTCATCTCTAGACGGAAATAGAATGGGCCTTCTCCTTTGTGGCGTTCTTCTAAAAATTGATATAAGGTACCATCCGTTAAAACTCCAGCTGCTTTTGTAACGTCATTTGGTACTGATCGAACTCCATCGATTGCAAATAGCAACTCTCGGTAAGTACGTATTTTAAGAACTTCTCTTAATTCTTTTGTCTTTACCATTACCCCGGCTGTAAATTCCTTCTTCGGTATCTTTCCAAGTTGCTCCATTGTCACATGAATATGGTTTCGATTACATAGTAATACCATCTCATTTACTTTATCATAACCAATAAAGGTGTGCTTTTTCTCTTCTTCTGAATGATCCAAAAGCTCTTCAAGTAATCGAAGTTCTTCACTCAGATGTTTTTTATTCTCGTCCGTTATTGGAATGCTTTTCACAATCTCATAGCTTGTCCGAAGCTTAGGAAGAAGTTCGTTATAGTCCATGTTCTTTAAAGCAGATAAATAAGAGCTTTTCACAAATCGTTGTGTCTCATTATGATAAGCTTCATAAAGAATCTCTACAAATTCCAGAACTGCCAATTCCCCCATGATTAATGCTGTATTTTTTCTAACCTTTGCATCTTCATCCTGCAATAAGCCACGAAATACATCATATCTTCCAGCAATCACATAAAGCAAAGCTTCTCTATTATGGCTATCCTTTTTCTCATCTTCACGAAGCATCTCCTTTAAAAGAATCAGATTTTTTCTAACATCCCTGTTCTCCACTATATTTTGAAAGGTTGCTCTAAGCATTCTTTTACCTACCTTGTTTCATATTCTGTTAACATTATAGCTTTTTTCTCCACAAAAGTAAATGTGAACTTCCATCTCCAAGATTTCATAGAAGCAATAATTGTTTGTAGTATCCACTTGTCCCGTATGCTATAATAAACCTTGTCAGAAATTTGATTTATAAATTCCTGACAAAGGTGCGCTTTTGCACCGCTAACCCGATTATAGAAACATGTTTTTGTTTCTATAATATAACTCTAAGTATTTGCCAAAGTAACTCTATATAAACAATATGGTAACTTCGATTTATAGTCAGAGAATTTTAGATCCCTGCCTAAGGCGAATATGATTATCTAAATTAATCATTTCATAATTTACACTATACTACATAAAGGAGAAAAACTAATGAGTAGAACGATTTACGTATCCAAACACAAAACATCTGAACATGAATTTTCTACAATTACCGACGCACTCTTAAGTATTCCAGAAGGAACTATAGAACCAGTAACTATCTTTATTAAAAAGGGAACTTACAAAGAAAAACTTGTCATTAAGCAGCCTAATTTAACCTTAATTGGTGAATCCAAAGAAGAAACAATTCTTACTTTTGATGATTATGCTAACATGATTATGGAAGATGGCAGTAAACGAGGAACGTTCCGAACCCCTTCTGTATTCATTGATGCCAATGATTTCACAGCGAAAAATCTCACCTTTCAAAATAGCTCTGGCTTTGGTCATCAAGTAGGACAAGCTCTCGCACTTTATGTGGATGGTGACCGCATGGTATTTGATAATTGTATCCTTCTTGGTAGTCAAGATACCTTATTTACAGCACCACTTCCTCCAACAGCAAACCAAGCTGGTGGTTTTACTGGACCAAAAGAGTTTGAACCGCGAGTAAATGGTCGTCAATATTATCGTGATTGCTATATTGAAGGCGATGTTGATTTTATCTTTGGAAGTGCAACTGCTTATTTTGACCATTGCGAAATTTTTTCTCAAAAGACAGACGATCTTCCTCCTGCAAAACAAGAGGAAGAACAGAAGAACTATGGCTATATAACTGCTGCAAGTACTGCGAAAGGACAGGAATATGGATATGTTTTTTCTCATTGCCGTCTAACCAGCGATTGTCCAAAGCATAGCGTATATTTAGGAAGACCTTGGCGAAACTTCGCTAAGACAGTATTTCTACATTGCGAGATCGGAGAGCATATTCGTGAAGAAGGTTGGCATGACTGGAATAAGCCAGAAGCTCATGAAACGATGCTTTATGCAGAATACCAAAGTACTGGTGAAGGTGCAAAAGCTATCACTGAAGGAAAGCGAGCTTCTTTTTCTAAGCAGCTCTCAGATCAGGAAGCACTTAAATATACTAGGGAAAGAGTCTTGGCTGGTGATGATAACTGGGGCACTACCCTTACACTAGCTGACTAAACTAAAAAAGTGTCTTCGGCCTCAAGATACGACCTAGGCTTCCTAGGTCATTATTTTGAGGCCGAAGCACTTTATCTATGCGTAACATTTCGCCATATGGAAATGTACTGAGTCCATGCGGATTGTAGCAATGCATTGAATGCGGTAGGTTACTGAAGTTACTGACATCGTTCGGGCTTAAACGTATGCCCCTGGAGCTCTTCGAAGCAATTCTTCACGGTCAACAATGATATACCCATTGTCTCTTTTATCCAACACCCCATCTGTACATAACTGGTTCAACAAGCGAAACATGTGCCTATAGCTCATACCTATTGAACAAGATACATCCGTCAGTATATCATTAAAAATGCCATTATGTGATGCCTGTAAAATATAGGAGCATAGACGCTCTTCTCCTGTATACAAGGTAGTAACCACATAATTTTTTGAAATACGCAATAGCTTCATAGATAGTTCACTACCAAGTCTTTTCAAAAAGGCAAGATTATTTTTTAAATCTATAGCATATTTTTGAAAGGGCAATGCGATACACTCAAAATCAGTTATGGCTATTATACCGGCTGTTGCATCATAGGTATTGGTCATCAATTCTAAATCGCCTATAATGCCATCGGAAATGTAATAGCATAAAACTAAATCTTTGCCATTTTTCGCAGTGGAACAAATTTTGACCTTCCCTATAACAACAAACATAAGGTATATAATTGGCATTCCTT
>DPVV01000230.1 GCA_003526525.1 Lachnoclostridium phytofermentans
ATAGCAGTCAGAATGATTTCTTTATTTAAATAATATTATTTTATGTACAAAAAAAGCACATCTATGGGAACATACTTACTGTCCCACAGATGTGCATCCATAATCACCTGCTGCCATAATTAGATGGCCCAGCCCCATGACCTTAAAAAGGTTCATCGCCTGCTCAGTCTTTACTATTTGTATCTTATTAAGAACATATTACAATATAAAGATACTAAATTATTATATCATGAGCAATCATTTATAGCAATTTGGCTTTATTTTATATACATCAATCATTTCCGTTCGATTATCTATCTGACTATCGAACAACTGCAAGAAAAGCAGTCTTGATACCTAACAGGTAGCTACCTCTTTGTTATCCTTTTTTTTGTCCTTGTGTATAAGTCCTATTATATACGAGGATAAAGTAACAGTTATCAAAGAATAAAATATTTTTTGTACTGGTATATAACTAAGTGACAATAATAGTACAACAAAATCAGTTGCAAAATATGCTTTTGAAATATTACATCCAGAAAGTTTAGCAATTATCAATGCAAGGGCGTCATCACCACCGGAAGCGCCACCCATACGAACTACAAGACCAACACCGATACCAACAAATAATCCACCTAATATAGCTGCAAGCAATGGTATACTACTTAAATCAGGAATAATAAATCCAATATGTTCAAAAATATTATAAAAGAAGGAGAATCCTACACTAGCAATCAAAGCATTTTTTAAAAATTCCTTACCCAATAATTTAAATCCAATAAAATAGCATAAGGAATCTAAGAATATCCCTGTGATTCCTGGAGAGAGTCCCGTCCAATGTTTTAATAATAAAATCATTCCAAGTACACCGCCCTCCGTAATATTACTTTGGCTGTGTATATTAAATAATCCAAAGGCTAATATAGCAACTCCTAATAAAAGAATGCTATAATGCTTGATTGCATCTTTTCTTATGTTAAATTTCTTCATTTCAACCTCCACAAAACTGATTAATTTCTTTCCCTATTTATTTCATATGCAATTCAATGAAACTTTCTCTGAATAAAATAAGAAAGCCATACGTATGACTTTCTTGACATGATATACTATAAAGGATATAGTAACTATATTGTCAAGAAAAATATTGGAGGTTTTTATCATTCATGAATACGAAGTTTACAGTCGGTGAAATTGCTAAATTGAGCGGACTATCCAAGCAGACCCTTATCTACTATGATAAGGAGGATGTATTTAAGCCAAAATTAGTTGACTCCAATAATAACTACCGTTACTATACTGCAGATCAAATCGAAGTATTAGATAGCATACTAATACTTAAGGAAATTGGATTATCCTTAAAGGAAATCAAAGATTTTATGAATCATCGTAACAGCGATAATGCCATAACCCTACTAAAAAATCAGCAAAAAGAAATAAAACAAAAGATAAAACAGCTTTCTTTAATCGAAAATAGATTGAATTATAAATTAAGAACTTTACAAGAGTTTGACCGTGTCAATGAGCGTGTTCAGATAACTACATTAGAAAAAACGGAATATTTTGCAATAGAACCGGTAACAACTCCTAACGGGCTATTAGAAGTTGATTTAGCCATAAAAAGACTGTTAACGAAAGCGAATAATAATAACTATCCATATTATTATCAAATAGGTGATATGGTTTCCAAAGAAAATCTATTATCAGGCAATTTTATCTGTTTCGAATTTGCATTTCTTCCACTGCAAATAGCACCAGAAAAAGGGACCTATCATAAGAAAGCAAAGGGGACTTATGCAAAATGTTATCATCAGGGACCTTATAAAAATATTACTGATACTTATCAGTTCCTTCTTGATTATATAAAAAAGGAAGGTTATCAGATAGCCTCCCCCGCCTATGAATATAGTATTTTAGATAGTTTAACTACTAAAAAATCCGAAGATTATGTTACTGAAATACAGATAAAAATTGAAAAAATATAGAAGATACGTTCCTTTAAATCTTCATAATTTTTCTCCTATTATTTCAACTTTATCCTGTGATTGAACCAGTAAATAATTTTATTCAAACAAAAAATACACCTTTAAAGAAAATAAAGAAGAATAGAAATCCAATTCATGAAATCCTTAGGTTTCTATTCTTTCCTTGTTTTGTTCCATTCTTTCCTGTTTTGTTCTATTTTTTTCTTGCTTTGTTCTATTCTTTCCTTGCTTTGTTCCATTCTTCCTTGCTTTGTTCCATTCTTCCTTTGTTTGTTCCATTCTTCCTTTGTTTGTTCCATTCTTCCTTTGGGCTTTCTATTCTACCTTTGCTTTCTATTCTAACTTAAATTCTCATCAGCTCTCACGAAACATCTTAGCAAATACCGGAATATAGAGTATAAACGATAAAGCTAAAAAAGCCCCTGTAGTTACCATCAATAAATTAATCCAAACAACATTTAAGGTTGGAAAAGCTATTAAGATTAACATAGTAACATAAAATACAGCAGTGGAAACCTTACCAAACCACATCGCACCATCTAGCTTTTTGTTTCTTTTTAATAGAAGATAACCGCAAACCCCCATCGTACATTCTTTTACAGCAAATAATATCACTAACAAAAACATACCCTTCACCCGGAACATCGTACACAAGAGTATTGCCGTTTGTGTAAGTTTATCTGCAATTGGGTCAATCGCTTTTCCAAGCTCTGTTACTTGATTGAATTTTCTAGCAATAAACCCATCCAAAAGATCAGTAATACCTGCAATCAATAAAAAAGATGCTGCTAAATAATAATCTCTCGGCTTATCTGCCCTTAGATAACTAATTGCAAAACATGGAACCAATAGGAAACGAATATAGCACAAAATATTTGGTATATTAAAGACTTCTTTTGCAGTTACTTTCATTTTATCACCTTTTCTCTCCTACTCTATCACTAATATTATATTTTTAATCTTCTCAATAATTTTAAAGTTAATCAAACGTATACAAAAATTACAATCTTCTTGTTCTAATAGCTTAAATTAATTATATTTAGTTACAATCTATTTTTGTTTTAATGTACATCTACTTAGTATACTACTAATAAGATATTACCACAATATAGATAAAGTTTTTGTATTTATTTGCTTCAAGCAGACATCAAAGAAACTCCAACCATAGTACAGTGGTTGGAGTTTTTTAGATGATTTATGCTGTAGATATTTATAAACACTAAATTGGAACCTTATTATATCTATTAAATATACCTTTTTCTCATTCTAAATCTAGAATATTCATCTTCTCAAGTTCATTGTTCCTATTAAACTGTCCTCTGCATGCGAAATAAATTACTAGAAATATAATAGTCGGTATATTCATAATAAGTGCTATCAGCAACCATGATGAGGAAATGGATAAAAGAATTGTTACTACTGAAAAAAAGATACAGAATAATGGGAAGATTAATCCCAACCATTTATTTTTTCTTTTTGATAGAAATACTTGCAACCCTATTAACCCTACAAAAAAAACCAATAAAAACAACGATCTATCAAACAATCCATCCATACTAATTCTCCCTCCCCACTTTTTTATATTCTGAAATTAATATCTTAGCCGTATCAAAATCAATTTTATCATTCACAGCAAGACGCTTTATCAAGGCAACATACGGGTCATTCGTAGTGTCTTCACCGATTCTGATTTTCTGTATTAACTTATCCAGCCTTAATCTAACTGTAGGATACGTAACATTATATTGATTCGCTATCTCTTTTAAAGAACCAGAGGCAAGTATGAACTTTTTAATAAATGAAATGTCTTCATCATCT
>DPVV01000580.1 GCA_003526525.1 Lachnoclostridium phytofermentans
AGCAGATATTGCAGTTTTGGCGATGGATACTTTACTTTATGGTGGACTAATACCATCCAGACTTCATCATTTTAATAAAGAAGAGGTAATGGAACGCCTTAATCTACTACGTGAAATCAAGAGCCAAAATAATAAGTTAAAAATCTATGCTTTCCAGTGCATCATGCGTTGTCCTAAATATTCTAGCAATGATGAGGAACCAGACTATTATGAATATTGTGGGGAGCAGATACATCAATTAGGAAATGCTATTCACAAAGAAAAATTAGGGATTCCTAGTGAATCTGAGGAAGAAGTTCTTTCTCAGACCAAGAAAGAACTACTTTCTCAGACCAAGAAAGAAGAACTTCTTTCTCAGATCAAGACAGAGGATTTAGAAGATTATGAAAATCGTCGGGAGTTTAATCTTTCCTTTAATCTTGAGGTTTTAAAGCTGGCGAAAGAAGGAGTTCTAGAATTCTTAATTATACCGCAGGATGATTCAGCTCCTTATGGATATACAGCAATGGATCAGGTTTCCGTACGTAAAGAAATTTTAGAAAGTTGCCTTTCTGACAAAGTTATAGTTTATCCTGGAGCAGATGAGGTAGAGATGACCTTACTATCTCGTGCTATGAATGTGGTTATGGAAAAGCGTCCGAAAGTATATGTAAAATATGCCTCCGTTCATGCTCCTTACTTAATTCCTTCTTATGAGGATAGAACCCTTGGGGAGACTGTCAGATATCATATTATGGCTGCTGGATGTATCCAGGTGGATAGCGTGGCAGAAGCGGATTTTGTTCTTGCCTTATCTGCACCGAGGGGAAAGATGCTAGAGGCTGCAAGTCAGCCTGCATCCAATACAGACTATGATGTAGAACGCAATCTTACTGAATTTGTATATGCGATTGAAACATTTATTTCTGAGGGGAAACCAGTTACGATTGGAGATAATGCATATGCCAATGGAAGTGATCTAGAACTTATTGCAATTCTTAACCAAAAAGAGTTATTATTAAAGGTAGCAGGATATGCTGGTTGGAATACCTCATCGAATACGATAGGTACTGCATTGGCTGAAGGGGTTAAATACCTCTATTATGGAAGCAATAAGAAACATATGGAGTTTTTACTTCTTCGATATTTAGAAGATGCAGGTTACTGTGGATTCATTAGAAAAGAAATCACCGAGAAAGAATTGCCCGCATTAGGAATGAATTATTTTGATATCAAAGAACAGAACGGTGTTGTTAGTGAACTGGTAAAGAAATATCTACAACATTTTGCAGATACAAAACTTACATCAATCGCGAAACATATTCTGATTGAGGATATAAAAATGCCATGGCGCCGTATGTTTGAGACAGACATTACGGTATCATATCGATAAAATCTTGGGAGGCTTACTATGAATCAGAACAAAGACATACTTGACCAAATTAGAGGGGGCTTGGTGGTGTCTTGTCAGGCATTATCAACAGAACCTTTATATAGTTCTTATATTATGAGCAGAATGGCATATGCCGCACAGCTTGGTGGAGCTGTCGGCATTCGTGCCAATACACCGGAGGATATTATAGAAATTAAGAAAACTGTGAATCTTCCTGTTATCGGTTTATATAAGCAGGTATTTGAAGACAGCGATGTCTACATAACGCCAACGATGGAAGCTGTTCGTGATATTGTAGCTGCAAACGCGGAGATTATTGCAATCGATGCAACAGACCGCTTACGTCCACATGGGATCTCTTTGGATGTCTTTTTTAAAGAAGTAAGAGAGATGTATCCGAATCAATTGTTTATGGCTGACTGTGCTACTTATGAAGAGGCAATCCATGCGAGGGAGATAGGATTTGATTTGGTTGGCACAACCCTTTGTGGTTATACAGAGCAAACAAAAGGTGTAGCGATTCCAAATTTTGATTTGTTGCAAAGGTTAGCAAAAAATAGTAAAATTCCAGTAATAGCAGAAGGAGGCATTTGGTCACCAGAGCAATTAAAGCAAGCATTGGAATGTGGAGTACATGCAGCAGTTGTAGGTACTGCAATTACTAGACCAATGGATATCACAAAACGTTACGTACAAGCAATTCAAAAATAGGGGAGGTACTTATGGCAGAAGGAATATTTGCAAGAATTGAAAGTTCATATTCAAAATTTACAAAATCAGAGAAGATAGTGGCTGATTTTGTCTTTGAAAATCCGGAAAAGGTATTATATACATCGATTACAGATCTAGCTGAGATTTGTGGAGTTGGGGATACTACGGTATTTCGATTCTGTAAAGCGCTCAAGTTAAATGGTTATCAGGAGTTTAAGATGTTTTTGGCACAGGATATTGCAGTGAGAACAGGCTCTGATTATACCATTAATGGCTCGGTTAGTCAGGATGATGATATACAAACTATATGCAAAAAAGCATTGGCTGTTGACATCGCTGCTCTAACGGAAACATTTGAGGGCTTAAACTTTGAAGCTGTAACGAAGGTAGTGGATATGATATCCGGTGCGAACAAAGTTCAATTTTTTGGTATGGGTTCCTCTGGCGTTATTGCGCTAGAAGCGAAGATGAAGTTTATGAGAATTCTTCCGAATGTAGAACATATAGCGGACTGCCATATGCAGTTTATGTCTGCTGCACTTTTATCAAGCCGCGATTTGGCGATTATTTTCTCTTACTCTGGGTCTACAAAAGATTCGATAGAGATTGCTAATCTCGCAAAATCCAATGGCTGTAAAGTAGTCAGCATTACAAGATATGTCAACTCACACCTTGCAAATATATCAGATGTTGTTATCCCATGTGGTTCCAATGAAGGACCTTTAGATGGTGGTGCATCCTCTACTTCCATGGTACAATTTTATATTTTGGATATTTTGTATTTATTATATTTTACAAAGCATTATCATCAATCGAAATTAAACAAAGCGAAGACAACGGAATCCATTTCATCTAAGATTTTGTAACTTGGAATGGATGGACTTTTTATGCCCATCGGTGGGCTTTTTCGTTAAATTGGAGGCAAAATGAAAGATTGTCAGGTTCACATCGAAGGTTTGTGCATAGAAACCGCGTTTATATACGATTTCACTAGTCATGGAGAATTATTTCCGATTGATTATGTTTCTATAGAAGTAAAAGAAGGTAATAAAGATGCAAATAATAGCATTCCAATAGATAGGAATCGAAAAGATAAGTTACGCCTATTAACAACGGATCAATTAAGTAATCTAACTCGAACTACGCTTTCAAATTCTCTAGTGATTTGTATCGATGAGAATCAAGCGGTATCGGAATCCTTATTTGTTATTGAGGGTGAGGTTTATAGTAATGAAATAGGTTCCTCTGCTTCACTAGAGAAAATAAAAACTGCCAGTGTAGCTATGATTGTATATCTCGAGGGAGATTTAACAACGTTAAAGAATTCTCTAGTAAGCCAGGATAAGAATATAGCGTTAGGAGAGAACAGTTCATTTGCTAAGCAGGTTTTTGAGAGCTTTTTAAAAGGAGATGTTGTTCGTTATAAGCTAGGAGTAAACTATATCAATACTCTTGATCTCGCATCTCTTATTGCAAAACGTATGGATTCTACTAGCGTATTTCTTACCATGGATTCTAAAGAATATGCAACAGTCGAAGAGGATACCTTCTTATTGGAAGGAAAGTTAGAACATTTCCATAAGGAAAAGAAATATGAATTAAGGATTGTATACGGAGATGGTAGAGAAGAGTCATTTAAAGAAATGAAAGCTTCAGTTACAAGTGATAGGTTCTCAGTGTCCGTTCCATTAACTCTTGGTGCAAACTATATCGACTGTACATTGCTAGAAGATGGAGTAGAATTATCGGATTCGAAGCATACGCATATAGTTTTTTATAAACAAACAAGGAATCAACCAAAAGAAATTATCATGTGGGCAGAACAGTATGTAAATGCGGAGACCACCAAAACAGTGGAAAGAATAGAAGCCTTGATTCAGACAGCAAAGGATGCTGGCATTACAGCTTTTGCACTTGATGTAAAGGGATGTGAAGGGTATGCGGCTTATAGGAAGGCTACCTTAACCAATGTAAAATATATGACAGAAACTACAAATCCAAAGAAAGCCTTCCATATGGAGATTGATTTCTTAGAAGAGTTTGTAAAAGCTGCACATGCGAGTGGATTAAGAGTTTATGCAAGTTTTAACTTCTTTGTAGAAGGAAATATCGCATCGAATGATTTTGCAATCGATTTGCCAAATACTCATCCAGATTGGGCAGAGGTACTTCATGTTCCAGAGGATCAAGGGGAGTTAAAAAGCGTATTAGAAACCAAAAGAAACTGCATGTTATGCTATGTGAATCCAGCAAATAAAGAGGTTCAGGATTTTGAGCTATTGCGAGTAAAGGAATTATTAGATCACTATGAAGTCGATGGCGTTATTATGGACCGTACAAGATATGATAACCAATATGCGGATTTTAGTGAAGTTACTAGAATTCAGTTTGTAGAGTATCTTAAGAATAAAGGAAAAGAGTTAGTTCATTGGCCGGGGGATATTTATTCCTTTGATGCGGAGCAAAAGATGATTTTTGGACCGTTATATCTAGATTGGCTTACCTTTAGAAGCAGTATAATTCAAGGTTTTGCAAAAAGATTAAGAGGAATAGTTGACGAATATGCAGAAAATCAAGAGAGACCAATTGCTTTAGCAGCTTATGTTGGATCTTGGTTTGACTTGTATTATCAAAATGGTGTGAACTGGGGAAGTAAGGACTTTAGATATAATGAGAGACTGAATTTCCCTGTTTCAAAGCTTTATACCGAAGAATACAGTAAAACTAGCTATGTAGATTATATTGATTTCCTTATGATCGGCTGCTACTATGATACTTCAGAGATGATTGAAAAGTATACAACCATCGGTAATATCGTAACAAATAATCAGGTTCCAATGATGGCATCGATGAGTCTTCCAGATCTTAATACCGAGGAATTATTAAAAATCGGAACGAAAGCTTGTATCGATTTCAGTGACGGAACAATGATTTTTGATTTGTGCTATACTGATTGGAATATGTTAAGACCTGCTTTGAAAGCTGCACTTACTAAGTAATTAAATAGTGATAAACAAGGAAAAAGTTCTTCGTGAATTTTCCCTTGCTATGGATTAACACCCTATGGTAAAGAAACCATAGGGTGTTTTGCTGTAGGAACAAAAAAGAAACAGTCCCCTAAGGAACTGTTTCTTTTTTATTCTAACAAATAAGATAGTAACTATTTTATTTGCATTAAATTACTTTGGATTACTCAGCCATCTTTACAAGTCTAGCATATTTCTCCGCAGCATCCTTCTCAGCCTTTGCAAATAATTCAGCAGCTCTTTCTGGATTTGTTCTGCTAAGTCTGTTGTAACGAACTTCGCTCTGAAGGAATTCTTGGTAGCTAGCCTTTGGAGCCTTAGAATCTAACACGAATGGATTCTTTCCATCTTCCTTTAAGTTAGGATTGAATCTGAATAAGTGCCAGTAACCAGCTTCAACAGCACGTTTCTCTTCTGTCTGAGCACCTGTCATACCGCCCTTGATACCATGGTTGATACATGGAGCATAAGCAATAATTAAGGATGGACCTGGATAGTTCTCAGCTTCTGTGATAGCCTTGATACACTGATTGTAATCAGCACCCTGAGCGATCTGTGCTACATATACGTAACCATAGCTCATAGCGATTGCAGCAAGGTCTTTCTTCTTAACTTCCTTACCAGCAGCAGCGAACTGTGCAATAGCACCGGTTGGTGTAGCCTTAGAGGACTGTCCACCTGTATTGGAGTAAACTTCAGTATCGAATACCATGATGTTTACATCCTGACCGGAAGCGATTACGTGGTCAAGACCGCCGAAACCGATGTCGTAAGCCCAACCGTCACCACCAAAGATCCATTGAGACTTCTTAGCTAAGAAGCTCTTGTTCTTTAAGATGTTTTCTCTATCTGCATTGTCACATCCGCAAGCTTCTAATGCAGCAACTAAATTCTTAGTAGCAGGAGCATTTGCAGTGGAGTTATTCTGTGTTGCAAGGAACTCTTCAGCAGCAGCCTTAACATCAGCACTTGATGAATTAGCAATTAAGTTCTCTGCAGAATCGATAAGGCGTTTTCTAAGAGCTGTTTGAGCTAATTGCATACCGAAACCGAATTCAGCATTATCCTCGAATAAGGAGTTAGCCCAAGCTGGACCCTTGCCTTCTTTATTAACTGTATATGGTGTAGAAGGTGAAGAACCACCCCAGATAGAAGAACATCCAGTAGCGTTTGCAATGTACATTCTATCACCATATAACTGAGTAACTAATTTAGCGTAAGGTGTTTCACCACATCCAGCACAAGCTCCGGAGAACTCAAGTAATGGCTGTTTGAACTGGCTACCCTTAACAGTTGTCTCTTTGAATTTCTCAAGGATTTCAGCAGGAGTTTCTAATGATGCAGCATAATCAGCGTACTTCTGATCATCGTAGTGGTTCTCAAGTAAATCCATGCTAAGAGCTTTACTACCCTTAACTTCTGGACAAACATGAGCACAGCTTCCACAACCTGTACAATCAAGTACGGAGATAGTGATAGCAAACTTCTTGCCTTCTACTTGCTTCATAGTAACCATCTTCATGCCTTCAGGAGCATTAGCAGCTTGTTCCTCAGTCATAACAACTGGACGGATAACTGCATGAGGACATACATAAGAACAAAGGTTACACTGTAAACAGATTTCTGGATTCCATACAGGAACGTCGATTGCAATACCACGTTTCTCGTATGCAGCTGTTCCTAGAGGTACAGTACCATCTGCATCCTTAACGAAAGCAGAAACTGGAAGACTGTTACCGTCCTGAGCATTTACCTTGTGAAGAATTGTGTTAACATAATCAAGAACTTCTGGTCTACCAACAGTTGCTTTAGCAGCTAAGTCCTCATCGGTAGCGTTAGCCCATTCAGCAGGAACTTTAATTTCAACGATACCTTCAACACCACGGTCGATTGCGGTATGGTTCATCTTAACGATGTCATCACCCTTCTTAGAATAAGAAGCAGTAGCAGCATCTTTCATATATTTTACAGCATCCTCAATAGGAATGATGTTAGCTAATTTGAAGAAAGCAGCCTGAAGGATAGTATTGATACGTCCACCAAGACCAACTTCTTTACCAATCTGGATACCGTCGATGGTGTAGAACTTAATGTTGTTCTGAGCCATATAACGTTTTACCTGACCAGGAAGGTTCTTCTCGATTTCTTCCATGTTCCAAGAACAGTTAAGGAGGAATGTACCATTCTTCTTAAGATCTTGTACCATGTTATATCTTCTAACGTAAGCTGGCATATGACATGCAACAAAGTCAGCTTTGTTGATTAAATAAGTGGATTTGATTGGGCTATCACCGAAACGTAAGTGGGAGATAGTAACACCACCGGATTTCTTGGAGTCATAATCAAAGTAAGCCTGAGCGTACTTATCTGTATGGTCACCGATAATCTTGATGGAGTTCTTATTAGCACCTACAGTACCGTCAGCACCAAGTCCCCAGAATTTACAAGCTGTTGTACCCTTGTTTGCTGTATCTGGATTCTCTGCAATATCAAGAGAAAGATGAGTTACATCATCGTTGATACCAATAGTGAACTTCTTCTTATCCTTGTTGTTATAAACAGCAATAATCTGAGCTGGTGTAGTATCTTTAGAACCTAAACCATAGCGGCCAGTTAATACAGGAAGATTAGTAAACTGTGTATCCTTAAGAGCAGCTACAACGTCTAAGTATAAAGGCTCACCAAGAGCACCTGGCTCTTTTGTTCTATCAAGAACAGTAATCTGCTTAACAGATGCAGGAATAGCCTCTAATAAATGCTTAGCGGAGAATGGTCTGTAAAGACGAACCTTGATAAGACCAACCTTAGCACCACTTGCATTCATATGGTCGATTGTCTCTTCGATAGTATCGCAAACGGAACCCATTGCAATGATAACATGCTCTGCATCAGCAGCTCCGTAGTAGTTGAATAATTTATAATCAGTACCGATTTTAGCGTTAACCTTATCCATGTATACCTGAGTAAGTTCAGGAATTGCATCATAGTATTGGTTACAAGCTTCTCTTGCCTGGAAGAATACGTCAGGGTTCTGAGCAGTACCTCTTTGAACTGGGTGCTCTGGATTTAAAGCTCTGTTACGGAATGCATCTACAGCTTCCATATCAGTCATTTCTTTTAAATCTTCGTAATCCCAAATAGCGATTTTCTGAATTTCGTGTGAAGTTCTAAAACCATCAAAGAAATGGATAAATGGAACACGGCCTTCGATAGCTGTTAAGTGAGCTACAGCACCTAAGTCCATAGTTTCTTGAACATTACCGGAGCAAAGCATAGCAAATCCTGTTTGACGACAAGCGTAAACGTCGGAATGATCTCCGAAGATAGAAAGTGCATGACTTGCAAGAGCACGTGCAGAAACGTTAATAACGCCAGGTAATAACTCACCAGCGATTTTATACATATTAGGGATCATTAATAATAAACCTTGGGATGCGGTGTAGGTAGCTGTTAATGCGCCTGCCTGCAAGGAACCGTGAACAGCACCTGCAGCACCTGCTTCAGATTGCATCTCGGATAACAATACTTCGTGTCCGAAGATGTTCTTTCTTCCCTGAGTTGCCCACATATCTGTGTAGTCAGCCATTGGTGAAGATGGTGTGATTGGATAGATTGCCGCTACATCGGTAAATGCATATGACACGTGAGCCGCAGCGGTATTACCATCCATGGTTTTCATTTTTCTAGCCATGTTTGAATATCCTCCTTATATAATGGTAATTGTAGCTTTCATCAATTACCTAGGTTTAATGTATTTTAAAAAATACCTACATAAAAGAGTATCACTAAACCAATAAATAGTAAAGGCTTTCTTTTGTTTTAAAAGTGAAAAATAAGTGAATTCTACAAATATATAAAGAAATTTAAGGAATTATTAATGGAATATGTAAAAAATGGTAAATAATGGGTCTGTTTTTTTGCTTCTATTATAATAGGGAAAGAACTCAAATTAGAAATAATCATTCCAAAAAATAACAGTAACTACCTAAATATAACAAGTATGATTTTTAAATATTCTGTCATACTACTTCCATACAATTGAAAACTATGTATGAAATTCAATTCTTGGACATATAAATGAACAAGAAGATGTGAGGTTAAAGAAGTAGACCAGGTCATAAGTGAACCAAATGTTTTTATGGGGAGAAAGAAGGATTTGTGTCGATAAGGATTTCATAATATATCCCTTTGGTCTTGTTGACAAGAGGTTTTGAATACGATATAATACTTTGAATATTGGTATTATATCGTTTTTATGCTTATTAGCTAGACTGCAGAGATATATTCACAAGAGAATAATGTAGTATGGAGGAAGGGTATTTTAATGGCGGAGAAGAAGAATATTTTGACCTATGAAGGACTGAAACAATTAGAGGATGAATTACAAGATTTAAAAGTAAACAGAAGAAAACAAGTTGCTCAGAAAATCAAAGAGGCCAGAGAACAAGGTGATTTGTCAGAGAATGCAGAATACGATGCAGCGAAAGACGAGCAAAGAGATATAGAGGCAAGAATCGAAGAAATCGATAAGATTTTAAAGAATGCCGAAGTTGTTGTAGAAGATGAGGTTGACGTTGGTACCATAAATATTGGTTGTCTAGTTAGAATCTTAGATATGGAATTTGACGATGAATTATTATACAAGATTGTAGGTTCTACCGAAGCGAATAGCTTAAAGGGTAAAATCTCAAATGAATCACCAGTTGGTAAAGCATTAATCGGCGCAAGAAAAGACGATGAGATTGAAGTCGAGATCAATGGCAACATCTTTAAATATAAAGTTCTTGAGATTCAGAAATCGAATTAAGATTTATAATGGCTGCAATGCGCAGAGAAAAGAGCGACCACAAGAGGTGCAACAGCATTTTAAATGGTCGCTTTCTGCAATATAGTTGCGGATAAACGGAAAGGATGAAAACAGTGGCAGAGGAGAATAAGGTTCAAAACGCAAATAATGTGCAAGATGTAAATGAATTAATTAAAGTAAAAATGCAAAAGCTTGCTGATTTACAAGAAGCAGGAAAAGATCCGTTTCAGATTATGAAGTATGATGTGACTCATCATACTATGGATATCAAAGAAAACTTTGAGAATGTAGAGGGTCAGATTGTAGCGATTGCTGGTAGAATTATGACAAAGCGAGTAATGGGAAAAGCCTCCTTTATCAATATTCAGGACAAGCTTGGTAATATTCAATCCTATATTCAAAGAGACAGCATAGGTGAGGAAGAATACGCTGGATTTAAGAAGTTCGATCTCGGTGATATCGTAGGTATCAAGGGTGAAGTATTCAAAACACACGCAGGGGAAATCTCTGTACGTGCAAATGAGATTATTCTATTATCAAAATGTTTACAGGTATTACCTGAAAAATTCCATGGTTTAACAGATACAGATACAAGATATCGTCAAAGATATGTTGACTTAATGATGAATCCAGAAGTAAAAGAGACATTTATTAAGCGTTCCGCAATCATTCGTGAAATCCGTAATTATTTAGATGGAGAAGACTTTATTGAAGTAGAAACTCCAGTTTTAGTTAAGAATGCAGGTGGTGCTGCTGCAAGACCATTTATGACACATCACAATTCTTTAGATGAGGACTTAAACTTAAGAATTTCCTTAGAGTTATATCTAAAGAGATTAATTGTTGGTGGCTTAGAAAGAGTATATGAAATCGGTAGAGTGTTCCGTAATGAAGGCTTATCTGTACGCCACAACCCTGAATTTACTTTACTTGAGTTATACCAAGCATACACAGATTATAACGGAATGATGGATTTAACAGAAAAATTATTCCGTACTGTAGCAGAGAAAGTGCTTGGTACAACAAAGATTTCTTATGAAGGTGTTGAAATCGACTTAGGTAAGCCATTTGAACGTATTACTATGGTAGAAGCAGTAAAGAAATATACAGGAATTGACTTTGATCAGATTAAGACAGAGGAAGAAGCTAAGGCACTTGCAAAAGAGCGTCATGTTTCCTTTGAAGACAGACATAAAAAGGGCGATATCTTAAGCTTATTCTTTGAAGAATTTGTAGAAGAGCATCTAATACAACCAACCTTTGTAATAGATCATCCAGTTGAAATATCCCCTCTTACAAAGAAGAAACCAGAAAACCCAGAGTTCACAGAGCGTTTTGAGTTATTTGTTACTAAGAGAGAAATGGCAAATGCATACTCTGAGTTAAATGATCCAATTGATCAAAGAGAACGTTTTGTGGCACAAGAAGCATTAAAAGCTGCTGGAGATGAAGAAGCTAACTCCATGGACGAAGATTTCTTAAATGCATTAGCATATGGTATGCCTCCAACAGGTGGTATCGGAATTGGAATCGACCGTCTCGTTATGCTATTAACGGATTCTTCCGCAATACGTGATGTATTGTTGTTCCCTACAATGAAAAGTTTAAGCTAATAGCGAATTGGATATAATTTAACCTAATCAGGGAAATATCTCGCTTCAATAAGCGAGGGACTTACCTGTTTCATAATGCCACGTAGTGGCAATAAGGTTATGAGCAAGTAGCGTAAGCGAATTGCGAATACAGAACCACGATAAGAGGTTGTTACACAGTACAAATCATTGCAAGTGATTTCTTACAATGCGAAGGGGCATAGGAAGATACAACTGCCTTACTGTGTAACAACCTTTTTCTAGCCTAATTAAGGTAGTTTTCTTTCACACTTGAAAACATGCCTTCTCAGTAGTTCGGAAGTTTTCGCCGAGGATGACGCAGGCACAAACTTCTGTGTCTTCTTCTTTATTTTATGATTGACAAGTTATATACTTATTAAGTTTGTAATAACATAAGAGAAAGTAATAAAATGAGGAATTTTAGATGAAAAGAAGTAAGAAGATTAGTACAATTACCAAATTATTACTTATTATTATATTAGTAATTGGACAGTATCTATATACAACAGACCAACGAAGACAAACAGAAGAAAATAAGGAAACAACTGCAGAGGTTACGGACGATCCGTTAATGAAGGTTCACTTCATTGACGTTGGCCAAGCGGATTGTATTTTAGTAGAAAATAACAGTAAATACATGCTGGTGGATGGAGGTAATAATGACGATAAAGATGTTATACTGGATTATTTAAATCGTCTTGGTGTAAAAGAGTTTGAGGCTATTATTATGACACATCCACATGAAGACCATATTGGAAGCATTGATACAGTCATACTTAATTACAAAGTAAAGAAAATCTATGCACCAAAAAAAGAACATACTACAAAGACCTACGAAGATGTGTTAAATGCAGTAATGGAGACTGGAAATACACTCCAGGCACCAAAGCCTGGGGATAGTTTTAGTTTTGGTGCGGTTACGGTAACGTTTTTAGCACCGAGTAAGGATTACGGTAATAATTTAAACAACTGGTCGATCGGAATTAAAGTTAGTAATGGCAAACACTCCTTTGTAATGTGCGGTGATGCCGAGAGGGAAGCAGAGGAAGATATGTTAGCTACAAAACTTGATTTAAGTGCAGACGTTTTAAAGTTATCACACCACGGAAGTGATACTTCTTCAACGAAAGAGTTTGTAAAGGCAGTAAATCCAAAGTATGCGGTCATTTCTGTAGGAAAAGACAATACCTATGATCATCCAAGTAAAAGTACGATTAAGATGCTTAAGGATAATAAGATTAAATATTTTCTTACGGATGAACAAGGTACTATTGTAATAACATCGGATGGAGAAAAATTATTAAGCAATGTATCACCGATGCAATAACAACCAATTCCATAAGACTTGAAAGCAAAAAAATGCAAGGAGCTTGTTTATGAAATATATAATTGATAGATTTGAAGGAACCTACGCAGTCTGCGAGGATGAGACGAAAAATATGGTAAATATCCCAAAGTATAAGCTTCCAATGGAAGCAAAGGAGGGAGACCCCCTCATTGATGACGATGGTATCATTCGAATCGATGATAAAGAAGCAGATGAACGTCGTAAAAAGGTGAATCAGATGATGAATAAGTTATTTAAATAAAATGGGAATGTATTACAGAATATTTAAATTTTTAAAAACTATCGATATTCAAAAATCATTGTGATATAATATTTACGTTACACTGCCTGTATTATGCGGTAATTGCTTTTTTGCGAAGATGGAATATATCAGTTGAATTAGGTGAAAAATAAAAGTAACTGTTCCTTTTCATTCTGAGGGGACAGTTACTTTGATACATATCTTCGCAAAGGTTAAGATTTTTTAACCATAAAGTTCGTGTTACGATATATAACACAAACTAAGTATGTAAGGAGGCGCGAAATGCTAAATAACAGGAAAATTAGGTTGATGACAAAACTTGCTGCTTATGAGAATAAAGAGGGCAAAGAGGACATTCGACTTAGTAAGTATTATAAAACAGATTATGTCAGACTTCAGGTATTAAAATCATTTACAGCAACCACCTTTGGTTATCTGTTGTTATTACTTATGATTTCTATCTATAGGTCAGAATATTTAATTGAGAATGCGGTTTCATTGGATTATCGCTCCATTGGAATGACAGTTCTTGGATACTTTATTGTATTACAAACGATATCAATTATAGGGACCATGATTGGATACTCTATAAAGTACGATCGTTCAAGGAAAAAATTATCCAAGTATTTCAATTTATTAAAAAGGCTTCGTATCATCTATAAAGAAGAAGACGGCAGCCTTATGAATGAGCTGCAAAGGGAGGATACGTCAATATGATGCAAATTCTTGAATTTCGTGAGAAACTTCGCGAAATCTATCAAAAATATCAGAACTATTTAAATCCATTGTTAAAATTTATCGTTGGATTTGTCGTATTTCTGGTAATCAATAAAGCAATAGGATATAATGATAAGCTTAACAAGATAACTATTTCCTTTTTACTAGCCGCAGTAAGTGCGTTTACACCATCCGCTATTTTAGTATTGTTAGCGATGATATTATCTTTAGCGCATGTCTACTCGGTAGCAAAGTTTCTTGCAATTTTATTGGTGTTTATTTATCTTATTTTATATTGCTTTTTTATAAGATATACTCCAAAATACGGGTATGTAGTTTTAGGTATTCCGATATTATATATACTTCATATTCCATATGTGATACCGTTGCTACTTGGATTAATTGCTAGTCCAATCACGATACTACCAACATCTTGTGGTGTAGCGATCTATTATATTATCCATATTATTCAGGAAGAAGTGGCAACAGCAACGGATATTACCAAAATGGATGATATTTTCCCGATTTTTATTAATATTATTGATAAAATCGTTGCAAATAAACAATTGATTATGTCAATTATCGTATTTGCTTTAGTTATAACTTTAGTTTATGTGATACGTCGATTAAAAATTGAGTATGCGTTTGAAATTGCAATCGGTGCTGGAACCATAACTACCATTATAGGCTTTTTAATCGTAGACCTTCGACTTGGCATACCAAAACAGATTGGTGCAATGATTTTAGGAACCTTAATTTCCGCTCTGATTGTAAATATAATACAATTTTTCCGCAGAGTACTTGATTATACAGCTGTAGAAAATGTTCAATTTGAAGATGATGATTACTATTACTATGTAAAGGCAGTTCCTAAAATAAAAGTAAGTATGACGAATGTCAAGGTGAAAAGAATCAATGCACAACATGATTCTGAAGAAGAACTTGACGATTCCTTCGACGATGATGACAGAGAAGATACAAAAGAAGTAGAACGTCAAATTCGTGATACTAGAACAAGAGAAGCTAGATTACAGGATAATATGAATCGAAGACGATAAGAAAGATACGAATAGGTGGGGATGTAAGCATGGAATCAATTAAGACGTTTATACAAGACTATTTAGTACGCCTTTCTTTACCACAATTAAAGATAACGGATATCATTGAGATATTCTTACTGGCATTCTTAATCTATAGTGTGATTAAGTGGGTAAAGACAACACGTGCATGGTCCTTAATGAAAGGATTAGTAATCTTGTTTGCCTTTTGGGTCATTGCCTACATCTTTAAATTTAATGTGATTATTTGGATATTTGTGAATACGATTAATGTTGGTATCATAGCATTAATTATTGTATTCCAGCCAGAGTTTCGAAAGGCGCTAGAACAACTAGGGCAAAGGAGTATTATTTCTCCGATGTTCTATCTTAGTGATACCAAAGAAAAACCAGAACGATTTTCTGATGAAACTTTAAATGAGCTTGTAAGAGCAACATTTGAATTAGCAAAAACAAAAACTGGAGCTTTGATGGTGATTGAGCAAGAGGTATCCTTAGGTGAGTTTGAACGAACTGGCATTTCACTTGATGCTGTATTAAGTAGCCAGTTGTTAATTAATATTTTTGAACACAATACACCGCTCCATGATGGAGCTATCACAATTCGTGGAAATAGAATTACAGCAGCAACTTGTTATCTACCGCTCTCTGACAATATGAGACTTTCAAAAGATTTAGGAACAAGGCACCGTGCTGCAGTTGGTATTAGTGAGGTAACAGATAGTTTTACAATTATTGTTTCAGAGGAAACGGGAAAGGTATCCATTGCTAAGGGTGGACAATTAATCCGTAGTGTTGATGGAGATTATTTAAGAGCTAAACTTTTAGAGATACAAAAAAAGGTACCGGGCGAAGTTAAGAAGATAAGGTTATGGAGGGGAAAGAGAAAGAATGAAAAAGGTAATAACTAGAAATATACCGCTTAAAATCATATCTTTCCTTATCGCAGTGTTATGTTGGGTAATGATTATGAATATCTCAGACCCCTACATAACCAGTACGATTGATAATATTGAAGTTAAAACCATTAACACAGAGACTATGGAACAACATAACAAGCGTTATGATGTAGAGTCTGGTGATATTATCTCAATTAAGGTTCGGGGAAAACGCTCGATTATCGACGGATTAAAGAATACTGACTTTGAAGCGGTTGCTGATTTTAAAGAGATGTCTATGGTGGATGCAGTACCTATTCATGTATCACCAAAGCAATCTTATAAATACAATGCAAATGAAATAGAGATTCTGGAGCAGACTCAGATGATGACACTGACACTGGAAGAGTTAGATAAGCAAACCTTCCGTGTTAATGTAAGACAAACTGGCGAAGCGAAGGCTGGTTACTATGTTACGGAATTAACCGCTAATCCGAACATTATCGAAATCTCTGGATCGAAAAGAAAGATTGCGAAAATAAAGGACGTTGTTGTAGAGGTTAACGTTGAGCAGGTAAGTAATTCCTATCAAGTAACAAGAAAACTAATTGCTTATGATGAAAATGGGTATATTATAGATTCTGATAAACTTGATTTTGAAACCAAAGAAGTAACAGTAGATGTGACGGTATTACCAACAAAGACAATACCAATTCAAGTATCTGCGGTTGGAACTCCAGCATATGGGTATAAGTGCACCGATGTTGTTTGGGAACCAAAAACCATTACAATTGCTGGAGAACAAAAAGATCTGAATAATATTTACTGGTTAAAGCAAGAGATAGACATTAACGGCAAGAAAGAAACCTTCCCAGAGAAAAGAAACATTGAAGCAATCTTAGAAGATACTTATCATGGAGTGTATACCTTAGTCGGTGAAAGTAATACGTTTGACATTACGGTTAAGATTGATCAATTAGGCAGCAAAGATATACCGATACGAATGTCAGACATTCAGGTCAGAAACTTAGATAGTGATTATGAAGTTATTTTTAAAACACTTGGTTATGTAAATGTACGCGTCAGGGGTGTTTCGGGATCTTTAAGTGAAGTATCTGCATTAACGATACGGCCATATATAGATTTATCCAATTATGGTCTGGGAACCCATTCGGTTACAGTACAATATAAAGCGAATGAGGGGCTCACAATTCAGCCTGTTACGATTAGTGTTGAAGTGGTGAGGAGAGAGTAGTGATGTTAAGTTTCTTAAAAAGCTAAAGTGACTATAGGGCTAGGGAGTGTAGAAGATTGATGAGTCTACTACACTCCCTAGGCAATACTCTATTGTAGAGGTGAGTCGCTTAAATGGAGGTAGAAATGATTAGCGGTAAGGTTGTAATCAAAAGTGAAACAGGTCTTCATCTTAGACCAGCCGGGGATCTATGTAAATTAGCTATGGAATTTTCATGCAAGATAGAAATGAAACTAGGCAATCGTACCGTAAATGCAAAAAGTGTATTGGGTGTTTTGTCGGCATGTATTAAGTTCGGTGATGAAGTTGAGGTTATCTGCGATGGGGAGAATGAGGAAGAAGCATTTGATAAGATGATAGATGCTCTTGAATCAGAATTCGTAGAATATCACGAAAAATAAATGAAAATATAGAACTATTTGTACTAAATTTCGAATGACTTATAATACAAGTGTTGATATAATAGTCGAAAGATATTCAGCGCATTGATGAGGTAAGCATGATTAATTATAAGAGGTATCAAAAAAATCCTATAGTTACGTATCCAGAGCGTGAATGGCCAAACAAGGAAATTGTTAAAGCACCTACATGGTGCAGCGTTGATTTAAGAGATGGTAATCAAGCTTTGATCGAACCGATGGTTGTAGAAGAAAAAATCGAATTTTTCAACCTTCTAGTTAAACTAGGATTTAAGGAAATAGAAGTAGGATTTCCAAGCGCATCCCAAATTGAATATGATTTTTTAAGACAGTTAGTTGACCGTAAATTAATACCGGATGATGTTATCATTCAAGTTCTGGTGCAGTGTAGAGATCACTTAATTCAAAGAACTTTCGAAGCTCTCCAAGGAGTAAAACAAGCGGTAGTACATATTTACAACTCAACCTCTACTCTGCAGAGAGATGTTGTATTTCACATGAATCGTGAAGAAATCATTCATATTGCAGAGCAAGCAACGAGGTTAGTCAAGGAATATGTAAGGGATTTTGAAGGCAAAATCATATTAGAGTATTCACCGGAGAGTTTCACCGAAACAGAACTCGATTTTGCATTAGAAATCTGTACTGCGGTTCAAGAAATTTGGGAACCGTCAATAGAGAATAAGATGATATTTAACCTTCCTGCTACGGTGGAAATGAATACACCGAATGTATATGCAGACCAGATTGAATGGATGTCAAAACATTTGAAAAACAGAGAGAGCATTATCTTAAGTGTACATCCTCATAATGATAGAGGAACGGGAGTTGCCAGCACAGAATTAGCAATACTAGCTGGTGCAGAACGTGTGGAAGGTACCTTATTTGGTAATGGAGAACGTACTGGTAATGTTGATATCTTAACGATTGCATACAATATGTTTTCTCAAGGAATTGATCCTAATCTAAATATTGAAAATATAAATGATATCATAGAAATTTATGAACGCTTATGTAAAATGCAAGTACACGAAAGACATCCGTATGCAGGGGAATTAGTATTTACTGCGTTTTCTGGTTCCCATCAGGATGCTATTAATAAGGGAACAAAAGCCATGAAGGATAGGAACAGGGAATTTTGGCAAGTGCCTTATTTACCGGTTGATCCAGCCGATATTGGCAGATGCTATGAACCGATTGTTCGTATTAATAGCCAATCAGGAAAAGGTGGCGTTGCCTTTATTATGGAAACTTATTTTGGATATAAGTTACCTAAGGCAATGCATAAGGAATTTGCAGATGTAATACAACGAATTTCCGAAAAGCAGGGAGAAGTAGCTCCAGAGCAAATTATGCAGGAATTTAAAAACTGCTATCTGGAACGAAAGGAACCACTTCATTTTGTACGCTGCAAGATGGAGGATGTGACTGACTCGAATAATACCTATGATACTATTGTAACAGTTACCTACCGTAACAATGGAGAAGAGAAAGTATTTCATGCTACCGGCAATGGTCCGATTGATGCAGTACATCATGGATTACAAGAAGTAGTCGGGAAAAAAATAAAGATACTTGATTATAGTGAGCATGCCCTTAGAGAAGGTGCAAATGCTCAAGCAGCAGCCTATATTCACGTAATGGATAAGGATTCTGGAAAAGCTGCCTTTGGTGTCGGCACCAGTTCCAATATTACAAGAGCTTCTCTAAGAGGGTTATTCAGTGCAATCAACAGATTGTATTATTTATAGTTGGCTTATCAGAAGTTTGTTTTATAAATTTTGATAAAAGGTGCGTATTTTTCACCTCGGGTCCGATAATCAGATCACGATTTTAGTTCCGATTAAATATCGTA
>DPVV01000591.1 GCA_003526525.1 Lachnoclostridium phytofermentans
GCTCTTCCGATCTATTATAATAATAGAAGAGAACAAATATAAGATGAAAGAAAAAAATAGGTAACTAAGTTAAGAAACCGCAGGTATTCCTTACCCATAAAACCCTAGGGAAGGATATGTGCGGTATACTGTGTTTGAAACAATTATACATGACAAGGGAGAAGTCCGTGAATGTAGTTCTTCTTGTTCATAGCAAGTAAAGTGGCTTACTAATTCATCTTGTATTGAAAAATAGTACACGATAAGAAAGTTTATGATAGATTATATTTTTAATTTTACAAAAAGAAATGAGGGATAACATGTATATAATTATAGGTTTAGGAAATCCAACAAGAGAATATGAGGCAACAAGACATAACATAGGATTTGATGCCATAACACGATTAGCAGATGATAATAATATTTCACTTGATACAAAAAAGCATAAAGCAATCTGCGGGAAGGGAATGATTGGTGGAGAAAAAGTAATCTTGGCAAAACCGCAAACGTATATGAATTTAAGTGGGGAAAGTGTCAGGGATTTAATTGATTTTTATAAAGTTACAAAGGATGAGATTATTGTAATCTATGATGACATTAGTTTGGATGTAGGACAGCTTCGGATACGAACAAAAGGAAGTGCTGGAGGCCATAATGGAATTAAGAATATTATTGCGCATTTAGGATCCGACGAATTTTATCGTATTAAAATTGGTGTTGGTGATAAACCAAAAAACTGGGATTTAGCAGATTATGTATTGGCACGCTTTCCAAAAGAAGAAGAGCCTGCAATAAGAGAAGCATTAGAAAAAGTTTCGAAAGCGTGTGAGACTATCATTAGAGATGGTGCACAAGTAGCAATGAATCTTTATAATAAAAAAGAGACAAACGCATAAAGGAAATAATGCATAAAGGAAATAACGCTAAAAGCAGCGCGGAAATGAGGTATAACATGAAGACATTTACTGCACCCTTGCAGGAATATCGGGAATTTCAAGTAATTGAGCAAAGCATTCAAAAAAATCAATATCCACTTTTAATAACAGGATGTATCGATTCGCAGAAATGTCATCTGATACATGCTCTCTCCGAAGGGATTGTATGCAAGCTTGTGATTACTTATAATGATATAAAAGCCAAAGAAATCTATGAAGATTTGAAGCTTTATGATCGCAATGTGTATTTATATCCTGCTAAGGATATTATTTTTTACAGTGCGGACATTCATGGGAATGCTATAGTCAGGGAACGTATGAAAATTCTAAAGAATCTTTTAGAGCGAAAACCTATGACGGTAGTGGCAACAATTGATGGAGGTATGGATAAGTTATTACCACTGGAGTATCTTTCGGATAAAATCATCTGTATTAAAGAAGATTCCACAATTGAAATTGAATCCTTAAGTGAAAAGCTAATCCACCTTGGATATGAACGTCAGGGACAAGTGGAAAATCCAGGCGAGTTTGCCATTCGTGGAGGTATTATAGATATCTATCCATTAACAGAGGAAGCTCCTTATCGTATCGAGTTATGGGGTGATGAGATAGACTCTATTCGTACCTTTGATGTTGGAAGCCAACGTTCTATTGAAAGAGTTAGTGCAGCAGTTATCTATCCGGCTTCTGAGATAATTTTAGAACCTGAGGCGCTTAAAAAGGGACTTCATAGGTTAAATGAAGAACAAAAAGAGTATGTTGCTAAGTTAAGAGGAGAGCTAAAGACCGAGGAAGCTGCGAGAATTCAACAGATTGTACAGGAGTTTAAGGAAAATCTTGAATGCTTACAAGGTTCTTTAAATCTAGATAGCTATATTCGTTTCTTTTATGATAAAACCTGTTCTTTCTTTGATTACTTTGCCAATGATAGTTCAATTATTTTTGCAGATGAACCAAATCGTCTGGCAGAGAAAGGTGAGGCTGTATTTACCGAGTTTTCAGAAAGTATGGTGGGACGTATTGAAAAAGGATACATTTTGCCAAGCCAAATGGATGTTATCTATGACTATAAGGAGCTGTTAGCAAACCTAAGTCGAAGAAACAGTATATTAATTAGTACGATGGATCATAAGGTAATGCAACTTGCTGCAAAAAAGAAAGTTGATATCACCGTTAAAAGTGTTAATCCATATAATAATAATTTTGAGATTCTAATAAAAGATTTACAAAACTGGAAGAAAAACGGTTATCGTGTGATCTTGCTCTCTGGATCCAGAACCAGGGCAGCAAGACTTGCGCAGGATTTAAGAGTTAATGAATTAACTGCTATTTATAGTGAGGATGTTGATAGAATACCAGTAAAGGGTGAGATTGTGGTTATGCATGGCAGTGTTCACCGTGGATTTGAGTATCCGCTAATTAAGCTTGTAATTATCTCAGAAAGCGATATCTTTGGTGCTGAAAAAAAGAAGAGAAAGAAAAAGCCAAGTTATGAAGGCAAGCAGATTCAAAGCTTTACTGATTTAAATATAGGTGATTATGTCGTACACGAAAATCATGGGTTAGGAATTTATCGTGGTATCGAAAAAATCGAAGTTGATAAAGTTAGCAAAGATTATATTAAATTAGAGTATGGCGGCGGTGGAGTCCTCTACATCCTAGCAACTGGGTTAGACGTTATTCAAAAGTATGCCGGAGCAGATGCAAGAAAGCCAAAACTGAACAAATTAAACTCTGTAGAGTGGAAGAATACAAAAGCCAAAGTAAAGGGAGCAGTAAAAGAGATTGCCAAAGAGCTAGTAGAGCTCTATGCGACAAGGCAGGCGAAGGCAGGTCATACTTTTTGTGAGGATACGGTTTGGCAAAAGGAATTCGAAGAGATGTTTCCATATGAAGAAACAGACGATCAGTTAAGAGCGATTGATGATACGAAAAGGGATATGGAAAGTAAAAGAATTATGGATCGCTTGGTTTGTGGTGACGTTGGCTACGGAAAGACAGAAATAGCAATTCGTGCAGCATTTAAAGCGGTTTCGGATGGAAAACAAGTTGTATTCTTAGTACCAACTACGATCTTAGCGCAACAGCACTATAATACATTTAGCCAGAGAATGATGAATTTCCCAATTAGCGTTGATATGTTATGCCGTTTTAAAACACCGGCTCAGCAGAAGAAAACGTTAGAGCGATTAAAAAAGGGACAGCTTGATATCTTAATTGGAACTCATAGAGTTTTATCAAAAGATGTTCAGTACAAAAATTTGGGGCTTTTAATTATTGATGAGGAGCAGCGTTTTGGTGTTACTCATAAAGAGAAGATCAAACAGATGAAAGGCGATATCGATGTTCTTACCCTTACTGCTACTCCAATTCCAAGAACTCTTCATATGAGCTTAGTTGGAATCAGAGATATGAGCGTTCTTGAAGAGCCGCCGGTTGACCGTTTACCGATACAGACCTTTGTGCTAGAGCATAATGATGAAATCATAAGAGAGGCAATTAACCGAGAATTAGCAAGAGGTGGTCAAGTATATTATGTGCACAACCGCGTGAATGGCCTGGATGAGATTACAAATACAATAGCAAGGCTTGTTCCAGACGCTAATGTGGCATTTGCCCACGGGCAGATGCACGAACATCAGCTGGAAAAGATTATGTTTGAGTTTATAAATGGTGAAATCGATGTATTGGTCTCAACCACAATTATTGAGACTGGTCTTGACATATCCAATGTAAATACCATGATTATTGATAATGCGGATCAATTAGGATTATCCCAGTTATATCAGTTACGTGGACGTGTTGGACGTTCCAACCGTACTTCTTATGCTTTCCTTATGTATAAAAGAGATAAGTTATTAAAGGAAGTTGCAGAGAAGCGTTTGCAGGCAATTAAAGAATTTACAGAACTCGGATCGGGATTTAAGATTGCGATGCGAGACCTTGAAATTCGTGGAGCTGGTAATCTTTTAGGTGCTCAGCAAAGTGGTCATATGGAAGCTGTCGGATATGATTTATATTGTAAGATGCTAAACGATGCTGTGAAAGGATTAAAGGGAGAGATTAGTGATGAGGATTCCTTTGATACAAGCATTGACATGGATATGGATGCCTTTATTCCATCTACTTATATTAAAAATGAGATGCAAAAACTTGATATGTATAAGCGTATCGCTGGAATAGAGAATGAAGAAGAGTTTATGGATATGCAAGAAGAGATGCTTGATCGCTTTGGAGACATTCCAACCTCTGTAAATAATCTTCTAAATATCGCATTACTTAAGTCAATGGCTCACCAGGTGTATGTTGGTAATCTGGTCCAAAAAGGTACGGAGATTAAGTTAACGATGTACCCGAAGGCTAAGATTAAAGTTGAGATGATACCAGAGCTTCTTCTAAAACTTGGTAACAATTTAAAGATGACTCCTGGTGCTACACCGTTTTTTACCTATCATATGGCTAATGTAATTAAAAATCCTAAGGTTGGAACGATAGACACATTAGCAGTTTTTGAGAGTGTAAAAAATCTTTTATTAGAGTTTCAAATCCTTGTATAAGTGTGAAGTGTGAAGAGAATTTCTAAGGCGCCAAAAGACGACGCCTAAGAAATTCTAAAACTTCACACTAGTTTCATTCATTGTTTGTACCGCCTTTGG
>DPVV01000593.1 GCA_003526525.1 Lachnoclostridium phytofermentans
GTTAGATTATGTTATATTCTTATGTTAGATTATTTTATATTCTTACGTTAGCTTATGTTATGTTAGCTTATATTATTTTCTTTCGTAGATTTATGTTAGAATCTTTCGTAAATTTATGTTATAATCTTCTATTTTATTAGTTTATGATTATAATTGTAGCACAGTATGGTAAAAGAGACGAGTAATGAGTAAGGTTTATATACCTATTTTTAAAGAAGATTATTAATATTATAAATAGTGTTTATAGGATAACTGCAATATAATGGAATATCTTATTTACATTAGCTAATACTTACGGTAAACTAATCTTGATGATATTTACAAAGGAGGTTTTTTTGTGACTTATCAAGAAGCATGCAATGAAATAATGCAATTAGAACAAGAGGTACAGGTTTTAAAACAAAGAAAGTTCAGAGAAGAACAAGTAATAGAGATAAAAAAGAAAGAACTGGAGAAATACACGGACGACTTATATCGGGAACATTATGATGTAAAGCAATTAGAGAAAAACTCGATAGGAACATTATTAAAAAAGATATCTGGAAATTATCAAAAAGAATATGAGAAAGAAACGAAAGAATATCTTGCTGCGAAAGCAAAATATGATGAGTTTAATATCATGATTGAAGATTTACATTCTGAAGTTAGCCGTTATCAGAATGAAATATTTCGTAAAGAACAAGAAATAAAAAGAAAAAAGCAAGACCTTCGTAACAATTACCCGGAAGGAATGGAAATAGCCCAAAAAGAAGAAGAACTTAGAAAGAAGCTATATTCACAAAAAAAAGAACTTGAAGAAGCAATCACAGCAACGCATAGAGTGTTTGAGTTGGCGTCAAATGCAATGGAACAGTACAAAAGTGCTAAGTCATGGGCTACCTATGATACTTTTTTTAAAGGGGGATTAGTTTCTGACCTTATAAAATATGATAAAATAGATAATGCAGCAGCAAGTATTTCACAACTGCAATCTGCAACAGATCGAATGAATAAAGAACTAAAAGATGTTAAGACTGCCTTCGATTCTAATATAAATCATATTGATGGCAGCACTCGATTTTTTGATATCGCATTTGATAATATATTCACTGATTGGAGCGTTCGAGACAAGCTTTCATCTAATGTTGATGAATTATCTAGATATTGCAGCAAGGTGGAGGCATTGTTAGCATCACTTAGAAACGAGAAAAGAAGTATCGAGCAACAAATACTTCAATAATAAAATTAGGAAATACTTGAGAGGAGTGAGTGTATGTATATTACACTTGGTATTTTAATACCTTTTTTAGGAACAACGCTCGGAGCAGCGTGTGTATTCTTTTTAAAGAATGAATTAAAGCCACTTGTGCAAAAATCTTTGTTAGGTTTTGCGTCTGGTGTCATGGTGGCAGCATCTGTATGGTCACTTTTAATCCCAGCAATTGATATGTCAGAAGGTATGGGGCGTTTCGCGTTTTTACCGGCAGCAGTAGGATTTGTGGTAGGAATCTTATTCTTACTATTGATGGATCACATTATTCCTCATTTGCACTTAAATAGCGTGGTACCAGAGGGTAGAAAAAGCTCATTACAGAAGACTACAATGCTTGTCCTTGCAGTAACACTTCATAATATTCCGGAGGGAATGGCTGTTGGTGTTGTATTTGCTGGACTTTATACCAATCAAAGTGATATCACATTGGCAGGGGCTTTAGTCTTAGCAATAGGTATCGCAATTCAAAATTTCCCAGAAGGGGCTATTATATCACTTCCATTAAGGAGTGAAGGAAGCAGTAAGAGTAAAGCATTTGCTTATGGAATGGCATCAGGTATTGTAGAGCCAATCGCAGCAGCTATTACAATTTTATTATCAAGTTTTATTGTACCGATATTACCATATCTTCTTGCATTTGCAGCAGGTGCTATGATTTATGTTGTAGTAGAGGAATTATTACCAGAAGCATCTACTGGAGAGCATTCCAATATAGCAACCATTGGGTTTTCACTAGGATTTTTAATTATGATGATACTTGATGTCGCATTATCCTAAAAAGTTTGCAGGCTATGGAAAGGCATTAATATGTATAATAGACTAACAAAAAGTGATATTGATAAAATGCAGGAGGAAATTGAACACCGTAAACTTACAGTTCGCAAAGAAGCGATCGAAGCAGTGAAGGAAGCTAGGGCACATGGTGATTTAAGCGAGAATTTTGAGTATTATGCTGCGAAAAAAGATAAGAACAAGAATGAAAGTAGAATCCGTTATCTTGAAAGAATGATAAAGACAGCGGAGGTTATAGAAGACCGTTCCTCAGAAGATGAAGTAGGGATTAATAATACGGTTTCTATTTACTTTGAGGAAGAGGATGAAATCGAGAAATATAAGTTGAGTACAACTGTACGAGAGAATTCTTTGCATGGACTAATTAGCATTGAATCTCCTCTTGGGAAAGCTATTCTAGGTCATAAAGTAGAGGATAGAGTTTATGTTAAAGTAAGAGACGATTATGGTTACTATGTTATAATCAAGGCAATTGATAAGACAACAGACGATAGCAATGATAGAATAAGAAGTTATTAATTTCGTGAGAACATGTTATATTCCATCATTGAAATCATTCTTTCATGAGCTTCCCTAATGTTAAGATTATGCTAAGGATAGGTAAGAAGGATTGTCCAAAAGTAAAAAAAGTGCTATATTTGCAGTATATATTTGGAAGTTTGTAATGGGAGGCGTGGGAATGTTTCAATTACATAAGATAACGGCATCAGTCTTAATAGTATTCTTCCTGATCAGTGGGATATTTGCTCCTTATGGTAGTTCATATCCTTTTTTTTTGGGCGCAAATTACTTCGTGATTAATACTGGCTTATCGGAAACGATAGATAATTCGAAAGATCTAGATAAGACAGAGTTAAATAATATAAAAATCAGTAATGCAAAGGAATTCGATAAATCAAAAGAATTCAATAAATTTAAGAATTTTGATGAATCGAAAGAGCTTAATAAAACAAACGATTTTAATAAATCAAAGAATATCAAATCTGAACTTCAAAACAATGAAATATGCTTTGAAAATGATTTGAGTCAAAAGAAACTTCTAGATTTTGGGACAAGCCTTT
>DPVV01000413.1:0-2903 GCA_003526525.1 Lachnoclostridium phytofermentans
CCATCCATACCATAACTTTTCGTAAAAGCTTTTAGTAAAAATAAATTCGGATATTCCTTACAATCTCTAACTAGAGAAGCCGCTCCATTTACCCATTCTAAGAAGCATTCATCCACAAAGAGTCTGATTCCAAGTACCCTACTCTTTCTAAGGAGCTTTTGTAAAAGAGCATAAGGAACACATTTTCCAGTAGGATTATTCGGGTTACATAGGTAGACAGTATCATATTCTCTATTGATTTTATCCAAAATATCTTCCGAAAGAAGAAACCCTTTCTCTTCCTTTAGATAATAATAATCGATTTCTGTTTCCTGATTGTAGAGTGACTGTGCATACTCACAAAATGTTGGCGCCACAATAAGTACCTTTCCTGGCTTTGTTGCAGCTGCATAGGAATATATTAATTCTGCAGCACCGTTTCCGCAAAGGATATATTCCATAGGTACTTTCTCGTTTATAGAAATTGTCTTTCTTAATTCCTCACAATAAGGATCTGGGTATTGATAGAGACACTCACTTGCCTTAATGATCGCTTCCTTTACTAGGGGCGGGGTACCAAAAGGATTTAAATTTGCAGAATAATCTAACCGTATCTTGTGACGGTAGACATCACCTCCATGAGGATTTGCCTGATGTAATAACATTTTTCTTCCTCCTCTTTTCCCATGTTAACCAAGCCTAAGCCTGCTTACAGTATCATAATCTTTGCTACCAAACAAAGGCTCATGCAAAGAAATGCACTTACATATAATAATACATTTGCTCTTATGATATCCTTTGTATGGATCTTTCTAACCGAATCACCAATGAACTCCTTTTTATGTAGAACTCCATGATAATAAGCATCACCTGCCAATTGTATCCCAAGAGCTCCTGCACATGCTGCTTCTGTTTGAGCAGAATTAGGGCTGGCGTGATGATATCGGTCTCTAAGAAAAATTTGGGCTGCCCTCTTCATGGAATAAAATTTACCATCCTTTTTTGAAGATAATAAATTTTTCTTTGAGAAAATTGAATAATAAACCTCACAAATACCACTAGCTAATATCATAAGCAAAGCGGATATTCTTGAAGGAATAAAATTTACTACATCATCCAACCTAGCAGCTACCCTGCCAAAGTATAGATACCTCTCATTCTTATAAGCAACCATAGAATCCATTGTATTGATTGCTTTATAGATAAAGCCTAGTACAGGCCCTCCTAGTGCTAAATAGAGCATGGGCGCTATAATTCCATCCGAAGTATTTTCTGCAACAGTCTCTACTGCTGCCTTAATAATTCCTTCCTCCGTTAAAGACTCCGTGTCTCTACCAACAATCATGGACAATTGATATCTTGCCTTAACAATATCTTCATTCTCCAATTCACGATATACCTTCATGCTTTCAACACGTAACGATTTGGTAGCTAATATCTGATAACACATCACGGTTTCCACAAGAAGTCTTGCCATCGGATGAATAATTCCCGCAATATACAATAAAACGAAAGGTATTAGCCCTGAGATACTGGCTACAAAAAGACAAAGAACAGCTCCTGCGATCAGCTCGCCTCGCTTAGTTTTAGGAAAACATCTTCGTAAGAACGTTTCACTAGATGATATAAGCTTACCAATAAAACATACCGGATGTGGAATTGAATGAGGGTCTCCAAGGATTAAATCTAAGAGAAACCCTAATAAAAATGCTAAAATTGTTAAATTCATAAAATTCTCCATTTCTGTACACGTACTTTGCACATAACAATTTTTGATACACAATTACAAGCTTGTGTGTACACTACCTCCAAATATCCGTACTATATCAAATCTTGCGAATTACTTCCAACCGTCCATCTTCCATAGCTGATAGCAGATATCCATTCCCGTTCCCACAGCCCCAGGCATAATAATCCTTCTTTTCTGTAGCGAATGCGGATAAGATAGCCATAATAGTTCCGCCATGTACGATGAGAACAGCGTCTGATTTATTGTCTGTTTCTTTACTTATTTCTTTATTTGCTTCTTTATTGGTTCCCTTAACTGTCTCTCTATCTCTTTCTTTATCTGAAAAAGATGTCTCTTGATAAAGTTCCTTTATCACTTTTTTATAAGCTTCTCTGCAACGGTACTCAAACTCTTCTCTCGATTCTCCTAATGGGAATGGAGCCATTCCATTAGAATCAATCCATTGCTGATATAAAGGATCCTTCGAAAGCTGCCTATAATTCTTACCCTCAAATAATCCAAAATCACATTCTCTAAAATCAGGTACAAGCTTAAGTTCTCTATTCGGATAAAGTAAATTGGCAGTCATCTGGCATCGAAGCATTGGAGAACAATAAATGCTTTCCGCAAAAGGATAAGAGCCACTTTCTTTTTTTAATAGAAGTTCGTTCATCCCCTCTTCACATAAAGGTTCCTCTGTTTTACCGATATAGCACTTGCTAAGATTTCCTTTGGTTATCCCATGCCTAATGAGTGCAATTTGTTTCATCTTTTATTACCACTCCAATTCCATAGTATACACGGTGTACTTTTCTACTAAACTTTGCAAGTTCACAGAGAACTCGTCCGACTACCTCACGATAACTTCTTTCAAAAGCTTCTAAAGGAACTACTCCAAGACCAACTTCATCACAAAGAACAAAGCAATTTGGATTTTTCTCAGTATATTCGTATAGTCGACCTAAATATTTTGCTATCATCTCCGCCTCCACCAATGAGGGGTAATCTTCCTTCATCCACTCACGAATAACTTCGTGTAAAGAATAGAGAATCTGCTTTGTCTCATCCATTACACCATCCGCAACAGTTTCAATCGGTAGTCCCGAAACCTTCATGGTATATTCTAATTTTCCTGATGCTCTACCACCAATGACCAGCTCCATATGTGAATACTCCTTCCATAATTACGACAGCC
>DPVV01000413.1:3044-3819 GCA_003526525.1 Lachnoclostridium phytofermentans
CCTTCCATAATTACGACAGCCAATCCAGCCATCAGTTCACAACGTACCAAAAAGTAACCTGCTAAATCTCCTGTCGTACCTCCAAACAACTGATACGCTAACTTTTTATAGCTAAAAAAACAGAACAAAGCGGTTAACATACCAATGACCGTTAGAACAGGTGAAACAAATAACATACAAATAATCACAATCATTAAGTAGATAACCATACTAATCGTTACCTTCCTTTTGTGTGCTGCTTGTTGAAATGTTGCTACCAAACCATTTATTTTTGCTGTCTTAAACCGAACGACTGCTAAACCACTTAAGGCTCTGGATACAACAAAGAACAACGAGATCATAATACAGCTTTTTACCGTTAAAACCGAAACCATACCAAAGTACAATAAAAAATAAACTCCGCTTCGAATAATTGCAAATGCTCCGGAATGCGGGTCCTTTAAGATTTCTAATCTTTTTTCTTTGGGCTGATAAGAAGAGATTGCATCCATGGTATCACAATAACCATCCATATGAATTCCACCAGATATCAGAGTCGGAATTGCTGTTAGCAAAGCTGCGATTAAGATATCACCAAGAGGAAGAAGATGTCCTATTTGAAAGGTCAGAAAGAATACTCCTCCAATCACAACTCCAATCATAGGAAAGAAGCAAATCGCATAGCGCATAGACGATTCCTCCCATTCCTTCATAGGAACTCTAATCTTTGAATACATGCTAAATGCAATCCATAAGGAATTTAGCCACTTCATAATAACCTCTATTCTGGTGCTTA